>CAYJPP010000007.1:0-34941 GCA_964372175.1 uncultured Muribaculaceae bacterium | reverse complement strand
AAACTTTACCTGCTGGTACTTATAATGTAGAAATAGTATTAGCATCAAAAGAATTAACAGAATTTACTTTTATAGTTGGAGATCCTGTGATACCTGAAATAGAGAATCCAGCAACAGGAGATAATATTATAATATATATTTCTATGGTAGTTATATCAGGAACTTGTATTATAATATTTACAAAGTTTAAAAAGAAAAAGATTTAAGTGAATGCTTAAATTTTTTTTATGGGATAAATTATAATAACAAGTGAAACACTTAATTTATTTAAATGACCTTAATACATATCTTAATTTTTATAATGTTGAAAGTTTAATTTAGGAAAGAAAATTCAAATATTTTTTTTATTTTTAAGTTTAGTTTAAGGTTTTAGTCATATAATTACAAAGAGGTGATTTAATGAAGAAGCAACTAGTTTTTAAAAGATATGAAATGAAATATAGTTTAACATCAGAAGAATATAAAGTATTGGTAGACTTAATGAAAAACTATATGGAAATAGATGAATACAAAAGAAATAAAATTACTAATATATATTATGATACCGAAGATTATAAAATAATTAGAAATTCTTTAGAAAAACCAAAGTATAAAGAAAAACTAAGAATGAGAATGTATGGTGATGTATTAAAAACTGATAAAGTATTTGTAGAACTAAAAAAGAAATTTGCGGGAATTGTATATAAAAGAAGAATAATTTTAAATAAAAGTGAAGATATATTTGATTTACAAAATATTAATATAGATAATCAAATTTTAAAGGAAATAAAATATTTTATGAGTTTATATAATGATATAAAACCCATGATACATTTGTCTTATTATAGAGAAGCTTATATAGGATTAGAAGACAAAGAATTTAGAATGACTTTTGATTTTGATATAAAGGTTAGAAATAAAAATATAACATTTATACCAAGTGAATACGATAAAAATATAATAGATGAAGACACTGTTATATTAGAAGTAAAAACTATAAAAGGTTTACCAAGTTGGTTTTTAAACTTCTTAAAAGAAAATAATATTGTACAAACTTCATTTTCTAAATATGGGGAAGCATATAAAAAATATTTAATAAATGATTTTAAAAATTATATAGGGAGGTTAAATTATGTTTAATAGTATTTTCAATACAACAAGTACACTTGATATAGGTATCATGAATTTTTTAATATGTATGGTAGTAGCTTTGCTATTAGGAATATTTATGGCTAAAATATATGCATATAAAACAAAATGCACAAAAGGATTTATTTCGACTTTAGCCTTATTACCGTTAGTTGTATCTATGGTAATAATAATGGTTAATGGTAATATCGGAACAGGAGTAGCTGTAGCAGGCGCGTTTAGTTTAGTTAGATTTAGATCAGTACCTGGCTCTGCTAAAGAAATAGGCGCTATATTTACAGCGATGTGTACAGGCCTTACTTTAGGTATGGGATATATTGGATTTGCAATTATATTTTCTATTATCGCATGTACATTTGCTCTTATACTTAATATATCTAATTTATTTGGTAAAAGTATAGAAAAAAGAATTCTAATAATAACAATACCTGAGAGTTTAAATTATGTAAATGTATTTGATGAAACCTTTACAAAATATTTAAAAAACTATGATTTAGTTTCATCTAAAATGACTAATATGGGAAGTTTATTTAAATTAAGATATGAAGTAGAATTAAAAGACTTAAAGTGTGAAAAAGAATTTATTGATGAGCTTAGAATTAAAAATGGTAACTTAGAAATTATGATTAGTAAACAAGATATAATAGAAAGTGGATTATAATATATGAAGAATAAAGTTATTTTTGTTGTAGTTATCGTTGTAGGTTTAATAGTTATGTATAGTGTATTTGATAAGAAAGAAAATTATGAAGCCAATGTATATGATGAAAATATTGAATTTCCAGAAACTGATATAAATAATTTGGACTTAACTACTGAAGTATTAACTGGGAGTAATATTGTAATTACTAAAAGTGGAACTTATAACTTTGAAGGTGAATATGAAAGTATTAGTGTTAATGTGGATAAAGATGTAGATGAAAATGATGTTTATTTAGTCTTTAATAATGTTTCAATAACTAATGAAAAAGGAACGCCTATCAATATAGTAGAAGCTAAAAATGTGATTATTTTACTTGAGGACAATTCATACAATACAATTATTCAAGGAGATATTGTTACTACTGATAGTGAATTCCCATCAGCTGCTATATATTCAAAAGCAGATTTACTTATAACAGGAACTGGAAGTTTAGAAGTGACTACAAAATATAATGATGGAATTAATAGTAGAGATGATTTAGTAATTGAAGATAGCACTATAATAACTGATTCAGTAGGTGATGGTTTAGTAGGTAAAGATTTAGTAGCTATAAAAAACTCAAATATTACAATAAATGCTTTAAAAGATGGAATCAAAGCATCAAATGATGAAGAACCAACTTTAGGTAATATTTTAATAACCAGTGGTGTTTATAATATTAAAGCTGAAAATGATGGAATAAATTCTCAAAATTCTCTTCAAATAGATGGAGGAGAATTTAATATTGAAACTGGTGGTGGATTTGAAGAAGTGTTAAATGAAATAACTGTAGGCGAAGGACCTGGCACTTCTATTCAACCAACTGATTTACTTGAATATAGTATGAAAGCATTAAAAGCAGAATATATAATAATAAATGATGGAATATTTTATATTTCTTCATATGAAGATGCGATACATTCGAATAATTCATTATTAATAAATGATGGAACATTTGAAATATTATCAGGTGATGATGCGATACATGCTGATACAGATTTAGTAATAAATAATGGAAGTATTAATATAAAAAATGCTTATGAAGGAATAGAAGGCTCATCAATTACTATAACTGGTGGAGATTTAGATGTAGTTGTGTTAGATGATGGTATTAATGCTAGTGAAACAGACGGTTTTATAAAGATAACTGGTGGAAATATATATGTATATGCTAGAGGAGATGGTTTGGATTCAAACGGTGATTTAATAGTTACTGGAGGAACTACAATTGTAGAAGTAGATGCTATATATTCTGGTGGTGATAGTGAACTTGATGTTGGTGGTAATTTTGAATTTACTGGTGGTGTGTTAACAGATGAAAGAGGTAACTCAATAACACCAATTGAGGATGCTCATTCAAATCCAAGAAGATAAAAAGTATCTAAGTTGTTTAGATATTTTTTTAAATTACTTTATTCATAGGATAAGAAATTATTTGGATTTTATATATTGACATACTTTAATATAGGGGGTGATTTATGATTAATTTAGGAGAAGCGCAAGACTTTAATATTTATGTGTTAAATGATCACGAACAATCTAATGTTGATAGCGAAGGTAGGGTTGCAGTTTTGAATAATGCCATATATTCAAATTACGGAATAGGTAGTAGACTTACATCTTCAACAACAAGAAATGACTTAATTGTTGGTGGGGTCATGGATATTACAGCTGGAACTAATTTTAATGGTAATAGTGTTATAAGTGATAAAAACAATATAATTAAGTATACAATGACAAATAATAATGGAATAACTCAACAGCCTTTTGAAGGAATACCATTAGATTTTAAAACATTAACTGAATATCTTTTATGTGCATCAAGTAAATGGGGGACAATAACGCCTACTGGAGTTGCTGAAGTAAAATATGGTGGTCTTACTTTAACAGGGGTAGATGATAGTTTAAATGTGTTTTCTATTGATGGAACAAATATAGAAAATTCTGGTATAGCACTTGGTAATTTAAATCAAATAAATATAGTTGCTCCAGCAAGTTCTACTGTTTTAATAAATATTAGTGGGGAAGTACTTAGTTTTGGGAGTTATGGTATTTTTAGAAATGGAATAACTGCAACAGGAACTGATGGAAAATTAATACTTTGGAACTTATTTGAAAGTACTACAATAAATGCTGGTACTACATCAGTTAAAGGGGCACTTTTAGCGCCTCTTGCAACATACAATTCAGGATATACCAATATAGAAGGAAATTTAATAGTAAAAAATTTATATGGAAATATTGAAGCTCATAATTATTTATTTGAAGGGAATCTTCCTAGTGTTTGTGAAATTGAAATACCAGTTGAAACGCCTTGTAATCGCCATCAAGTGATAACTGATTTAATAGAATCAGTCGCACTACAACAAACAGCTTTAGCGCATGTATTAAATGCTGGAGCAGAACAACTAGAAGTCGTTTTAGAAAAAGAAGATATAGAATATATATTAAAGTTTAATGATTCATTAACTGATATAATTAATGCTGTGAATAAACTAGAAGTTATTTTAAATTTAAAACTATCTATATTTGAAAATTGTAATGTATGCACTGAAAAAATAAAGTAGTTATATCTAACTTATGGTATAATAATTATAGGTGATTATTAATGAAAAATAAAAAACTATTAACAATAATTCAAATACTATTAGTTTTAGTATTAATATTTTCTTTATATAAAATAGGTATTTGGTTTATACAAAATAATAAAACAAAAGAAAATTTAAAACAAATAGGGGAACATGTAGAAGAAAAGATAATAGAAGAAGTAGTAGATAATAAGATAGTTGAAAAAACCGTTATTGAAGTAGATTTTAATGAACTTAATAAAATTAATTCAGATACAGTAGGATATTTAAAAGTAAATAATACTAAAATTGATTATCCAATAGTAAAAACAACAGATAATCATTATTATTTATGGAGAAGTTTTGATAAATCTTATAATGAAGCTGGATGGGTATTTGCAGATTATAAAAATAATATTGATGGCTCAGATAAAAATATAGTTATATATGGTCATGATAGAAAAGACGGAAGTTTATTTGGGGGGTTAGATAGTACTTTAGAAAGTAGTTGGTATACAAACGAAGAAAATAAAGAAATTACATTTGTAACAGAAGAGGGCTATTACATATATGAAATATTTTCTATATATACTGTAACTAATGAAGACTACTATATAACGACTGAATTTAGTAGTAATGAATTTGAAACATTTATAACTACTATTAAAAATAGAAGTATTACTGACTTTGGTACTGATATAAGTAAAGATGATAATATATTAACTTTATCTACTTGTTATCAAGGTGGGGCTTTAAGAATGGTAGTGCACGCCAAATTAATTGATGAAATATAAAAACTTGAAATTCAAGTTTTTTTTAATTGTCATATTAAAATGTATATTTGAATATTGACATATACCTAGTAGTATAGTATAATTTTATAGTTATATACCACTAGGTATACAAAAGGAGAAAGTATGAATGAAGTAAGAAAAAAAATATTAGATGAAACTTATAGATTAATTTCGTTACAAGGTTTTAATAAAACATCAACAAATCAAATATGTAAGAATATAAATATAACAAAACCATCTCTTTATTATTATTTTAAAAATAAAGAAGAAATTTTATTAGAACTACTAGAAGAAAATGAAAATTATTTATTTAATGTATTTTCAGAAACAATAGTATTTAAATCTAAAAATGAGTATAAAAATTATTTTTTTGAAGATGTATTAAATCAATTGATTTCTAAATTAGATGATATAAATTATTTGAATTTTACTAAAGAAATTGAAATGTTAGCAACTAGAAATGATTCTATAAAAATGAAAGTTGATACTTATTATGATAAGAGATATACCAATTTATTAGAAATTATTAACCAAGGGATTAAACTAAAAATATTTAAAAATAATGATGCATCTGATATCACAAATTTAATTGTAGTATTTTTAATAGGGCTTGATAGTTCTATTGTATATGGTAATGAATTAGATGTGAAGAAAACATGGACTTTATTTTTTAAATCACTGATTAATAACTAAACCCATAAAATACTATTTTAGTTCACAAAGAGATTAACAATACATTTACAAAAATGTAATAGAAAGGATATTATAATGAAAGTATTTCCAACTAGTTTTTTATTAGGACTTGCAGGAATAGATCCAACAGGTGCGATAGTTATTATTTCAGCCCTAGCTATGGGGGTTAAAAAAAGTAAAATTATTTTATTTATCTTAACAGTTTTTTTTGGAACTGTGCTAGTAGGATTAGTAAGTTCTAATTTAGTTTTAGATACAGTTATTACTCAGATATCTAATTTATTTAATGCTATTCCCAATTATATTTATATGATTTTAGAATTTATAATTGGATTAGTATTATTACACTGGTTCATTAAAAGAGTGTTTTTAAATAAACCAAAAGAAACTGATTCGATATTTACAAAATATATTAAAAAAGGTTTATTTTTTGTGGGAATAATATTTTCTATTTTTGCTCTAGCAGATCCATCTTTTTTAGCGCTTATTACACTAACCGGACAAAACGCTAATATATTAGAAAATGTTTTAGCAAATATAGCGTGGGTATTAATTAGTCAGTTCCCAATATTTATTTTATTAATAGCAATTATATTTAATAAACACGAGAAGCTTATTAATTGGTATAATGAAAAACTAGCAACTAGTAAAAAGATAAAAACAATAAAAAAAATACTCTCTATAACACTATCTACAATAATATTAATTACTTCTTTGTTAACACTTGCAGAAGCAATATATTATTTTTTCACTAACACATGGTTATTTTAGGAGGTAATATGAAGTTGACTATCAAAAGAGTTACGAAAAGATTAGAAAATTATAAAGAAATAAAAGAATTTATGAAAAGAGTTTTTCCAAAAGAAGAACTTCTACCAATGTGGATTTTGAAGTTACTAACAAAAATGAAAAACTATAACTTCAATGCTTATTATGACAATGATTTGTTTGTTGGTATTTTATTTACAATTGAGGATAAAGATACATTGTTTATATTTTATATTGCAGTAAATGATAAAATCCAGTCAAAAGGATATGGAACTAAGTTATTACAAGATTTATTTTTAAAGTATCCTGACAAACCGGTTTCTTTATTTATAGAAACTATGGATGAAAAAGATGCGAATAATTATGAACAAAGAATAAAAAGATTAGCATTTTATGAACGTAATGGATTTGTACAAACAGGAATAAAAGTCGGAATTAAAAAAACTTTTATTGATCTTTTAGCAACTGATAAAAATATTGATTTTAAAAGCACAAAAAAATTACTTAAACTAATGAACATGAAAATATTCGAATAAAATATTGTAGTCTTTTTATTAACTTAGTGTTGGTAATTATAACTATATTACTATTCTGATAATTTTAAATATTATTGAAAATAATAAAAAATTTGTTTCTTTAACTCAACGTAATTTATTATTATGGTAGTGTAGAATATATGCTACCAGTTTTTTTATTGATTTAGAGGTTGATAAAAATATAAAATGGGAAGCAAAAATAGCCTATCTTGATTAAAAACTTAAAGCAAATAAAATTCGCTTTTTTTATTGTTTAAAATGGCATAATTTGATATAATTATATTAATAATAAAGAGGTGTTGTATGAAAAAAATATTATTTTTAATAATATTGACGTTTTGTTTTGCTTTAAATATAGATGCGGCAGAACCTTTTTTTAGTGGATTAACTATTGAAAATGTTGATATAGAAGAAATGAAGGAAAATGTTTTTGAATATGATATTTATATTCCAAGTAATAATTTTTCTACTGTGATAACACCTATTTCTAATGAACCAAATAATATTGTATTTGGTAGTGGGAATGTTATATTAAAAGAAAATACACCTCATTATATAAGTGTTATGAATGAAGATGGATTATTAACTATTTATAAATTAAATGTTTATTTAAATAAATCTCATGCCGAAAATATTAGTATAGGAAATATTAAATTTGCTTTTGATTCCTTTAAATATAATTATTCAATTTTAATAGGAAGTAGCGTAAGTGAATTAGAATTTATAGTAACTACTGATTCTAATACAACTCATACAATTTTAAATAATGAAAATTTAATTAATGGTAGTGTTGTTAGTGTTAATGTAAAAGATAGTGTTATGGAAGAAGAAACATATACTTTTAATATTATTAAAAATGTTGATTCTGAAGTTGGTGCTATAAGTGAGTTTGATTATACAGGAGATTATCAAACCTTTACAGCACCTAGTACAGGTTATTACCAACTAGAAGCTTGGGGAGCATCTGGATTTCAAGTTGATAATAAAGGTGGTTATACTTCTGGTATTACTTTTTTAACTGAAGGTGAAACTATATATGTTTATGTCGGTGAAACTGGAAAAGCAGTTGGTTCTGGAACTACTTTTAATGGTGGGACTGCATCACATAATTCATATCCTGGTGGGGGAGCTACTGACTTTAGATTAGTAAGTGGTGACTGGAAAGATATAAATTCTTTAGCTTCAAGAGTGATGGTTGCAGCTGGGGCGGGAACTTCTTATTATAATGATGCAGCTCATATCCCATCAGCAGTAGCAGGGGGATTAACTGGTTATGGTAGTTCAGCTAGTATTTATGGATTTGGAGGCTCACAAATTTTATCATCTATAGATGGTGGTGGATATTCCACATCAACATTTGGACAATCAAATGGTGGAACTGCAGGTGGTTCTGGATATTATGGAGGAGCTGGTGCTAATTATAGTGGTGGTGGAGGTTCATCTTATATTTCAGGCCATACAGGTAGTGTAGCCATTAATTCATCTACTGAAATAAGTCCAAAAGAAATACCTTTTGAAGTAAGATATGTAGAGATTGGTTCTAATGGTAATACAACAGAAGGATATGGAGCTTATAATCAAATAATTGAAGTTGAAGTTTATGATTTAAATGGAACTAATGTTGCTTTAAATAAACCAGTAACATCAGAAAATCAATATGGAAGCAATCCAATGAGTTGGACTACTGATGGAAATAAAACAGCTGGACAACATTCTCATGCGGGTAAAGTTACTACTATTGATTTAGAACAAACTTATGAAATTAGTTCTTTAAACGTTATGAGATATTATCCTGATAATAGATATTACTATGAAACATATGTTAAGTTATACAATGAAGATAAAACAGAATTTGTATATGCTCATAATTATGAAACAGATGGTTTATATAGAGAAAAAAGTACTGGATATACATTTACAGCATGTTCAACTGGTACTACTAATAATGAGTGTTCAGTTCATTACAGTGATACTTATTTTTTAAATACTGTTATGATTGATGGTAATGGATATAACTGGAGTAATGTAAAAGAAAACTTAGTAGCTATGCCAAATACTACTGGTGGAGTTTACGAAGAAGGTATAGGCCATAATGGTAATGGTTATGCTAAAATAACTTTTTTACCAAATGTTGGAGTACCTACTGTTAATTCACTAACTATTAATGGTGAAGTGATTGAATTACTTCCTGATACATATGAGTATGATTATAATTTAACTACAAATAAAATGAATATTGTAGTTGATATGGAAAATGGATATGCTATTGGAGACGGGATAGTTTTAGTTAAAACAGGTTTAAATAGTCATTTGATTACAATAACTAATGAACTTGGATATTTAGAAACAATAACTATTAACACTAATAGAAGTGCTAATGATATTACTCTATTAGATGGTATTTATATTAATGGTGTTCTACTAGATAATTTTGATTCTAGTACACTAGAATACAATTTAGAAGTACCATACAATACTACTTATTTAAATATAGATACATTAAAATCATCATTTAATCAAGGTGTAGATATTAGTGACACTATAGATAATGTTTTAACTTTTGATACTAGTTCTAAAACAGTTGATATTTTAGTGACTTCAGAAGATGGTACTGCAACTAAAACATATGTCTTAAATATTACAAGAGATGAAACACCTCATTTAAAAAGCGTTATCTTTTCAAGTGAAGATATAGTTTATACATTTAATTCTAATACTCTTTATTATGAATTATCTGTACCTTCAACTTTTTATACCACTGATATTTCAGTTACTGCGTTTAATGAAAATGCGGTAATTGATATTTCAAATAGAGCTTATTTAGATAGTAATGATTTAATAACTATAACTAGCTCTTTAAATGGTGAAGAATTAGTTTATGAATTTAAAATTATAAAAGATGGTGTTGATGGTGAAAGTGTAGTATTTGATTATACGGGTGCTTATCAAACTTATACTGTACCAACAACTGGACTTTATAGATTAGAAGCGTGGGGAGCTGATACTACTAATGAAGTTAATGGTGGGGCTTATACTGCTGGTAATGTGATTTTAACTGAAGGTGAAAATTTATATGTTTATGTAGGACAAAGAGGAACTAATACAACTCCTACATTTAATGGTGGACTTCCTGATAACGGTGGGAATGCTGGAGGAGGAGCTACTGATTTTAGATTAGTAGCAAATGATGATTGGACTAATATTGATTCTTTAACTTCTAGGATAATGGTGGCAGGTGCTGCTGGTATCGGATCTAATCCTGGTTCTGGTGGTGGATTAATTGGTTATAACGGAGCGTATGCAATAGGTGCAACACAGTTGACGTATGGCCTTAGAGATTCAGCTTCTTATGCATTATCTAGTTTTGGTGTTGCTCGTGGTGGATGTACTGGGGGAAATGGTTATTTTGCTGGTGGTGCTGCTGGTTGTGTTTATGGTGGAGGCGGTGGCTCTTCTTATATATCTGGACACACTGGTGCAGTTGCTATTAATTCTGCAACTGAAATAACTCCAAAAGAAATACCTTTTGAAGTTAGATATGTAGAACTTGGTTCTAATGGTAATTCAGTTGATGGTATTGGAACATATAACCATATAACTGAAGTTGAAGTTTATGATACAACGGGGACTAATGTTGCTTTAAATAAAGAAGTTATAACTAATAGAGAACCTTATAGCAGTTATCATTTTAGTTATGCAACAGATGGTGTTAATGTAATTAATGGTACTAATTTTGCTGTTGTTGGAAGTGTAACTGAAATTGATTTAGGTGCATCTTATGATATTTCAGCAATTAAATTTTTTGGATATTATCCTGATGCAAGAATTTATTATGATTCATATATTAAAGTTTATAATGAAGATAAAACCGAGTTTGCTTATTTTTATAATTCAGAAGTAGATGGAGAATATGCACAACTTGCTGAAGGACATACTTTCACATTATGTACTACTGGTACAACTATTAATGAGTGCTCAATTCATTATTCTGAAGTTTCATTTAAAGATACAGTTATGATTGATGGTATGGGATATAACTGGACTAACGTAAAAGGTGAACTTGTTAATATGCCTAAAAGTGATGATACTACTTATTCAAGTGGTTTAGGTCATACAGGAAATGGTGTTGCTAAAATAACTCAATTAATTACAGATGATTATAGTACTCCTAAATTAGGGTATTTAGAAATTAATGGTGAAGTTGTAACTTTAACAGAAGATGTTTTTGAATATGATGTTAGTTTAGACAAATATGATACACCTATTTTAATAAATACAGTAACAAGTGTTTATAATGAAGTGATTGGAAATGGAGAGGTAGAGGTACTAGCAGGTAATACTACTCACAATATTACAGTTACTAATAAATATGGAGAAACTCAAATATATAAAATTAACTTTACAAGAGAAGGTAATGAAATTAGTACAATAACTGATATTAAGTTAAACGGAGTTTCTATACCTAATTTTGACCCTAATACATTTGATTATATAGTTACTTTGCCTACTTATACAAAAGAAGTATTATTTGATGTTATTAAAGCTTATCCAAGTCAAAGTGTAACTATATCTGATACTGAAAACGATATTTTAAAGTTTATAAATAATAGTTATGATATTGAAGTATTTGTTATATCAGAGGATGGAACTACTACTAAAACATATAATATAACTTTAAATAGGGAAGTATCGGGAGATATTAAAGATGTTAAATTTTCTAATGTTGATTTCACATTTGATCCTAGTATAAATGATTATGAAGTAATAGTTCCAGTTGATTTTTATAAAACAGAACTAGATGTTACAACTTATTTTGAAGGAACTACTGTTACAATTGATAAAAATACATATATTGAAGATAATGATATTATTACAGTTACTTCTTCTTTAAATGATGTTGAAAGTGTTTATACTTTTAAAATAATTAAAGTAACAGAAGAAGTTAGTGAAGAATATTCATATACTGGTGATTATCAAGAATTTATTGTACCAGCTTCTGGCTTTTATAAATTAGAAGCATGGGGGGCAACTGGGTATAACTCACCTAACAATGCAGGATATACTTCTGGTAATGTTTTCTTAAATAAAGGTGAGAAAATATATATTTATGTAGGTGAGGGGAATAAATCAACTACTAACGGTTCTTCTTTTAACGGAGGAGTTGGTAATGCTGGAGGTGCTCCAGGTGGTGGTGCGACTGACTTTAGATTAGTTTCAGGTAATTGGAATGAAGAGGAATCAAAAGTATCTAGAATAATGGTTGCAGCTGGTTCTGGTTATGCTTATAGTGATGTAACTAATACTGTTGCTGGTGGATTATATGGATATGGAAGAACAGTAGATTATTATAATTCTATGGGTGCTTCACAAATCTTACCTGGTATTGAATACCATTTAACGCACATCCCTTCTGAGTTTGGAGAAGCTAATGGTGGATATTCTGGTGGAAATGGATATTATGGTGGAGGCGGAGCTGGCCACAACGGTGGTGGTGGGTCTTCTTATATATCTGGACATACTGGGGCAGTTGCTATTAATTCTAGTACTGAAATAATTCCAAAAATTATTCCATTTGAAGCTAGATATATAGAAATTGGTTCAAATCAAAATTATGTTGATTCAAATAATCATATTGTTGAACTTGAAGTATATGATGTTTTAGGAAACAATGTTGCTTTAAATAAATTGATAACTACTAATTATCCTGAACATTCATCATATCCTTTTAGTTATATTACTGATGGAATTTCTAATAACACAGCTTATTATTCTATTGTAGGTAATGTTACAACTTTAGATTTAGGGCAATCATATGATATTGATTATGTTAAATTATTTAGATATTATGGTGATTCTAGAGCTTACAAAGATGCATATATAAAAGTATATAATGAAGATAAATCGGAATATATTTATTTTCATAATTATGAAGTAGATGGAATATACCGTGAATATGCAGATGGACGTATATTTACCTCTTGTAATACAGGAACTACTAATAATGATTGTTCTATACATTATAGTAATAAAAAATTTATTGATACTACTATGATTGATGGAAATGGATATAGCTGGAGTAATGTAAAAGATGAACAAGTTTTAATGCCAAATCCATTAGGTGGGACTTATGAATTAGGAATTGGTCATGATGGAGATGGTTATGCTAAAATAACTTCAGTTGATTCTACAGGATATACAAATCCTTCTTTAGCGTCTTTAACAGTTGATGGTCAGGAGATTATTTTAACAGATGATTTATATACTTATGATATAACTTTAGATCCATTTAAATCTACAACTTTAGTAGAAGGTATTACAAGTATACATAATGATGTTATTGGACTAGGTGAAGTTAATTTAGTTGCAGGTGTTAATGTTCATAATGTAGTAATAACTAATTCTTTTGGCGAAACTAATATATATACAATTAATATAACTAGACCTGCTAATAATTATAATAAACTTGCTGATATTAAAATAGATGATGTTTCTATTGATTCTTTTGATAGTAGTAACAATGTTTATGTTATAACAGTTCCTTATAAAACTAAGGAATTGAAAATTGAAGGAATTAAAGAATTCGCAAGTCAAAGTGTAACAGTAGATGGTACTGTTAATGATATATTTGAAATGATTGATAGTGTTCATGAAATATCTATCTTAGTTATATCTGAAGATGAAACTAGTTCAAATGTATATACTGTTATTGTAAATAGAGAAAAAACTTCAAAAATAAAAGAAATTAATTTTGAAGATACAGGAATAATTCTTGATTTTGATCCTGATAAATTTAATTATGTATTAGAAGTTCCTGCTAATACGCATGAACTTAAAATGGATATTGTTCCTTATTTCAGTGAATCATTAGTTACTGTTTCGGGTGATGAATATATTACTGATAATGATAAAGTTATTATAACTTCTTCATTTAATAATGAAACAACCACTTATACATTTGTAATTGATAAAGCACCAAGTGGTATCGCACCTGCTCATTATGATGCAACAGGTGAATATCAAACTTTTACTGCTCCATATTCAGGTTATTTTAAAGTTGAACTATGGGGAAGTATGTCAGAACCAAGAATTCTTGATTCATTATTTTCAACTGGTGGATATACAAGTGGAACTGTTTATTTAACTAAAGGTGAAACATTATATGTTTATGTTGGAGATTATGACGGATTTAACGGAGGAGGTACTGGAGGCGCTGGTGGAACTGGAACTGGTTCAAACGGTGGTGGTGCTACTGATGTTAGGTTAGAAATAGATAATTTAAATTCAAGGATAATGGTTGCTGGAGGTGCTGGTGGTAAGGCTGGAAGTTCTTATTATGATACTGGTGAAGGTGGTTTTGCTGGTGGATTAGTTGGATATAATGGTACATATCATCCTTCTCATGGGACTGGTGGAATGGGTTATGGTGGAACTCAACTTAATTCTGGTAGTGCTGGTAATGATATTTACGGTGCTACTGGTGGAGCTAGTCCAAGTGGATTTGGAATTGGTGGCTCAGTTCTTGGAACGTCTTCTGTGTATGGTGCTGGAGGCGGTGGCGGTGGCTACTTTGGTGGTGGAGCCGGAGGCTCTACTGGTTCAAGAGGTGAAGGAAATGGAGCTGGTGGAGGTTCTTCATATATTTCTGGACACTTAGGTAGTAATGCTATTAAATCAAGTACTGATACTTCTATTAGAACAGCTTCTTTCCCTTTTGAAATTAGATATATTGAAGAATCAAATGATGGAAGTACAGCTTCAGCTTATAGTCATATAGTTGAAATTGAAGCTTATGTTGGAAATACTAATGTAGCTTTAGGAAAACCGGCTATTGATGAAAATGGAACACTTCAAACAATTATTACTGATGGTAATACATCTACTGGAAGTTATACAACACAATCTGTTGGTTCTGTTGTAACAATTGATTTAGGGGAAAGTTACCCTCTTGAAACAATTAATGTAAGAAGATATTATGGTGATTCTAGAACATTTTATAATCCTTATGTAAAAGTATATAATGAAGATAAAACACAGAGTGCTTACCTTTACAATTATGAAGTAGATGGAAATTATCCAGAAACAGCAGCTGGTAAAACACTATACATAACTAGATGTAATGGATTTAGTATAGAGTGTTCAACACATTATTCAGGTAAAATTTTTACTGATACAACAATGATTGATGGTATGGGTTATAACTGGACTGATACTAAGGGTGAGTTAGTCTCTATGCCAACACCAACTGGTTCTACTTATGAAACAGGTGGTCATACTGATACAGGGTATGCAATTATATCTAGTGATACACCAACTAGTAATAATAATTACTTAGATAGTTTAACTTTAAATAATGGTGAAATTAATATTGATTTCAAACCATATATTTATGAATATAATATATTTTTAGATCCAGATGACACTAATGTAGATATTAATGCGATTCCTGTTGATTTAAATGCTAGTTTAGCTGGTACTGGTGAGATTGTTATTGACAGTGGAGTAGTAAGTAAGGTGGTTTCTGTTACCGCGCTAAACGGAGAAATTAGAAATTATACAATTAATTTTAAAAGAGAACTATCAGATGAATCTGAAGCTAAAGATATAAAAATAGAAGGATTATATGAGTATTTATGTAGTGAGAGTGAATCTTATTGTAATTATGAGTTTTCAGGTCGTACAAATACTTATACAATATATGTACCAGATTCTATTGATAAAGTAAGCTTTGATGTCATTAAAGCTAACGAGTTTCAAGAAGTTAGAATGTTTGAATATGATGGTACGAATATACCTTCTACTGGTGAATTATCATTAGATTCTACTCAAACTGAATTTCAAATAGAAGTTGAAGCAGAAGATGGGTCATGGACTAGTGTATACTACTATTATTTTATAAAAGATCCAGCAGGTAATAATAATTTAAGTAGTTTAACTATAACTAATCCGGATATTGCTTTTGAATTTGATAAAGATAAATTAATATATTATTTAACAATACCAAATGAATATGTATCTTATGATATAAACGCTGAAACTGAAGTTGAGGGAGCAACAGTTGAAGTTAGAGGAAATACTAATTTAGAAGTTGGTACTAATTATGCTTATGTAACAGTAACTTCTTTAAACGGTGAGAAAAAAACATATGTAATATCAATGTATAAAGAAAATGATTCAAATAATTATTTAGCTAGCTTAACTATTGGTGATGGATTTGATACATATAATATCTCACCAACATTTAATAAAACATTTAATGATTATGTTGTAGAACTTCCAAGTGGAGTTTATAATTTAGAAGTAGATGCGGTAGCTGAATCTTCAGAATCAACAGTTAAAGTTGATGTACCTAGTAATTTAACTTCTGGTATTAATAAAATAAAAGTAACAGTAACATCTGCTACTGGCGATATAAATATTTATACCGTTGATATAGTAAAAGCAAAAGATAATAATGCGAAACTAAGTGATATAGAAATTACAGGTTATGATATTATATTTAGTCCAAGTATATATGAATATAATATTGATGTAGCTAAAACTTTAACTAGTTTAGATATAACTGCTATACCTGAGGTTGTAACAACTACTTATGAAGTTATTAATAATAATTTAATTGGTAAAACTACAGAAATATTAGTTGAAACAACTGCTGAAAATGGTTTACAGTTAATTTATACAATTAATGTAAATAAACTGCCATCTGATGATGCTACTTTAAGTAGTATTGAAACTGATGTAGGTACTTTAAATGAAGAATTTGATAGTGGTTTATATGAATATACGATTGATGTTGAAAATACTGTCAGCACAATTGATATAACAGGTATTCCAACAGATTCTGATGCTATAGTAACAGGTAACGGAGTTCATTCATTAGTAATAGGGTCTAATGAAATAGAGTTAACAGTTATGTCTGAAACAGGTGCTGAATTAGTTTACACTCTAACTATAACAAGGGGAGTATCAGATGATACATCAATATCAAAAATAGTTCATGATAGATTATCACAAGTAAGTGTAGTTGATGAATCTAATTATTTAATAAATGTTCAAAATGAAGTAGATTCAATTGACTTAACTGCTATCCCTAATAATAGAAAAGCAACTGTCCTAGGAAATGGTGAGTATGATTTAGCTACTGGTGAGAATGATATTGAATTTATAGTAAGAGCAGAAAACGGGGTAGAAAAATCATATACAGTAAAAGTAGTAAGAGATTTATCTGCTAATGATGATATAGATTATTTATTTGCTCATGAAGGGGCTTTAGTTCCTGAGTTTGAAGATACAACTATATACTATCAAGTACAGGTACCGAATAGTGTTACTAGTTTAACTTTAGATATTGAAACAGAGGATAGTAATGCAACATATGTAGTAGCTGGTAATGAAAATTTTGTAGTTGGTGAGAATTTAGTTGTTATAACAGTAACAGCCGAAGATAAAATTAATACAAAAGATTACACTTTAAAAGTAATTAGAGAAGAAGTTCATTCTAATGATTTAACTTTAAGTGGTTTAACTATAAGTGAAGGTGAGTTAACTCCTAGTTTTGATTCAAGTATAAGAAGTTATACAGCTGTAGTTGAAAATAATATAGAAAGTATTGATATAGCTGGTATTTTAACTGATAGTACTATGAAACTAGTAGGTAATGGAACAAAAACTTTAGAAGTTGGTAAAAATGTTTTAGTATTAACAGTATTAGATAGTGAAGGTAATTTACTTGATTATCAAGTAGTAGTAACAAGAAAACCATCCAATGATGCTAGTTTAAAAAATCTAGTTGTTAAATCACATGTGTTAAATCCTGGATTTACAAAAGAAAATTTAACTTACTATTTAGTAACGTCTGATTTAAAATTAGACTTTACAGTTATTGAACCAACTGAGGTTGATGCAACTTATGAAATAACAGGTAATGAACTTATAACAGGGGATAATGTGGTTAATATTATAGTAACCGCTCCTGATTTAGAAACTACTATGACTTATGTTATTAATGTAGAAAAAACTGCATCTACTAACAATAATTTAACCTTCATAGAAACGCCTTATGAATTAACGCCTGTATTTAATAAAAGTACAACTTACTATGAAATAGAAGTTGAAAATAATATTAATGATATATTAATTGAAGGAATTGTAGAAGAAGATACAGCTAGTATTGTAGGTAACGGATTATATGAACTTGAAGTTGGTAAAAATGTTATTACTCTAACAGTTACAAGTGAAGCTGGTGAAGCAAAACCATATGTAGTTGTAGTTAATAAAAAAGGTTCTTCTGATAATGGGTTGTTATCTTTAAAAACAAGTTCAGGAACCCTTTCACCTACATTTGATACTGCTACTTTAAATTATGAAGTTGAAGTAGAAAGTGATGTTGAAAATATTATTTTCTATGGTAAAGCAAATAATATAAAATCAGTAGTTACAGGATTAACTAATTATGATTTAGAAATTGGTGAAAATGAAGTTTTAGTAACAGTAACTGCAGAAGATGGAAGTTTAAAAACTTATAATGTAACTGTTATAAGAAAAGAATTTGTTTCTTCACTATTAAGTGAATTAAAAGTAACTGGCTATAACTTTGATACACCGTTTAATGAAAATATTAAAGAATACACAATTACTGTGGATAACGAGGTAACTAATTTAGATTTAAGTTATGTAACAAAAGATATTAATGCAACAGTTGAAGTTTTAAATAATGAAAACTTTATTGTTGGAGATAATGTTGTAGAGGTTAAAGTCACATCATCTGATTTAATTACTGAAAGTATTTATAAAATTAATGTAATTAGAAAAATGTATACTGATAATTTACTTACAGGTTTAATTGTTAAGGGTGAGGATTTAATACCTAATTTTGATCCAAATACCTTAGAATATGATGTTATAGTAAATAGGTCTACAACTAGTGTTGAACTAATAGGAACATTATCTAATATAGATTCAACAGTAACTGGTTTAGGTGTACATGAAATTAATGATAATGAAACAGTTATTGAAGTAGTAGTTACATCTGATATTGGAATATCAAGAACATATATTGTTAATATAATAAAAGATATTTCATCTAATAATTATTTAAGAAATTTAGAACTAAGAACTCAAGATGGAACGGTTTTATTAACTCCTGTCTTTAATAAACTAACAAATAATTATACATTAGATGTAACTAGTGAAATTGATTTATTAATTGTATATGGTATTGCTGAAGATTATAATGCAGTTGTTACAAATGACAGTATTAATAATTTGGTAGCAGGTGAAAATACTATTAATATAACAGTAACAGCAGAAGATGGTAGTATTAATGTTTATACAATAGTTGTAACAAAAGAAGCAGATACAAATAATAATATTACCAGAATTACACCATCAACTGGAACTTTAGATGTTAAGTTTGATCCTAGTGTTAAAGAATATACTTTAAATGTAGCTGATGATGCAACCTCACTTTATTTTGATGTAACAAAAGAAAGTTTGAAATCTACTGTTTCAGGTGCAAGAGAACTAGGGATAGAAAATGGTACTAGTGAAAGAGTAATTACAATTACAGCAGAAGATGGAAGTGTTAATACATATACATTTACTGTAATAAAAGAAGCTAGTAATGCACTATTAAAATCTTTAAGTATAAAAGGATATGAAATAAATTTTGATAGTACTACATTCACATATGACTTAAAAGTTTCTAGTAATAAAACTAAGTTGTTAGAATCAGAAATTAGTTATGAAACGATTGATTCTTTAGCTACTGTTAATTTAATGGGAGATGTTAATCTACCTTATAAATATGTAGTTGAAGTAATAGGTAGTGATAACTATACAGTACAAGAATATGTAATTAATATAACTAATGATGATTTAACTAAATCAATAACAAGTGATGTATATGATATAACTGACGGATATTTAATAGTTGATAATATAGATATAACAGAAGTTGTAGCTAATATCAATAATAAAGAAAACATTAAAATTTATAAAGATGATACATTATATGAAGGACTAGCTGGAACTGGATTAACAGTTAAACTAGAAATAGATAATTATGTATATGATGAAGTTTTACTAGTTGTCTTAGGAGATTTAAATGGGGACTCTAAAATAAATATAATTGATAAAATATTACTTATAAATCATAATAATAGAGTTAGTAATTTAACAGATGTTTATTATAAAGCAAGTGATATTAATAGTGATAATTATTTTGATACAACTGATTTGAATTTACTAGATACTAAAATAATTAAGAGCGAATAAAATCGTTCTTTTTTACTTTGTACATTTGTATTAAATAAATAACGGTTTTACTTGTAAATATTTGTTAAATAACCTATAATAATAAAGGAGGGAAAAATGAAAAAAATATTAATGATCTTAATACCAGTAATAATAATTGGAATATTAGTTTTCTTAATTTTACCTAAAGATAAAGAAAATAATGATGATGTAATAACAGATGTTCCAGAGGTTCCAGAAATCTCAAAAGTTGAACAAGTACTTATAAATATGGAAAACTTAGATAGTTTTGTTGCAACTAAAAGTTCAGTAGTTGTTTCAGCTGATCCAAACTATCCTAATATGACTACTGAATCAGTTTTGCAGTTTGATAAGAAAAATGAAACATCATACTTAAAGCAAGAAATGGAGAATAATGGTTATAAATCAATACATGAAAACTATGTAACTCCATATAATGATGGATATAAAACGTTTGGAAGTAGTAATGGCGACTGGTTTTTAATAGGAGATGCAAATCCTATAGAATATGGTTTTAACTTCTATAGAATGATACTAGATGTAAAAGAATATACAGTTACTGAAGATGGTAATAAATTAATTGTAGAAACAAGTTTTTTAGCAAAAGAAGCAACAAATATTTACCCAGATGAAACATCTGATACAAAAGTTATAACTTTAAAAATGATAATTGAAGGCGATTACCTAATCGAGACTAATGTACAATACAAAGATGAATTAGTAGATGATACGCAAAAAACTACTTTTACTAATATCAATGAAGAGTTAAATATAGTAGTTCCAGAAGAAGTACTTAAGTTAGCTGAGTAAAAGGCTCTTTGTCAAGATAAAGAACGAGTGAAAATTCCGTTCTTTTTTATGTTGTGATTTTTTGGATAGGTTATAATAAATTGGACAACTTTAATCCGAAAGGTGGTATGATTATTAATAATATGGGAATGGTGTAAAAGTCTATCTAATATTGCATTAGCTATCATAATATCTCCAAATAATTCTCCCCACTTAGAAAAAAGTTTGTTAGTAGTTATATTGATAAAACTTAAATCAAAAGAAAGACTATCACTTTTACATTCTTTTGGGACAAATTTCACATAAAGTTATATTAGGGTTCGTTTTAAGTAAATCATTAATCCATTTAAGTTCTAAATCAGTATGTGAATTAGGATGTTTAGATAAAGGTCTGTGTGATTTATCCCTTAATGATTTTTTAGTTCCATCAAATTTTCTATTCCATCTAGAAGAGAAGATTTATGTATATGGTATTTTCTGCGAACGTAAGCAGAAGAGTTTTCGTTTCTATATGCAGTAACTGCATGATATTTTGTGTTTAAATCATGTGGAATATATCTAATATTTTGTGATATACTATTCATGTGATTCAAGTCCTTTCGTGTAATTTTGTCTTAACAACTCAATTGTACTACTTGAATCACTTTTTTATATAGAATGGTTGCATATCAATTGTAACATTACATTCTTTTTTACTGCTTTTGTTAAAAGTCAGTTGATTTTAATTTTAAAAAATGATACAATCTTAATTAGGATAGGGGAGGATAGGCTTGTTGAAATTTAAATAGTTAAGTTTACAAATTAAAAGAATAGGAGAGAAGTTTTATGAGGAAAGCATTTACATTAATAGAATTATTAGCAGTCATAATAATTTTGGCAATAGTAGCTTTAATAGCAACGCCAGCAATTTTAGATGTAATTGAAGATGCAAAAAAATCAACATCAAGATCAGAAGCAGAAATATTATTAAAAGGAGCAGAACAATTTTATGCTTCTAGTTTATTAACAGGAACTAATAGCGAATTGTTTGATGGGACAACTAATTTATTAGAAGATGATACATTTAAAGTATCAGGAGAAAAACCTAAGGGAACATTAACAATTATTAGTGAAGGTAAAGTAAGTTTAGCAGTAGTAATAGAAGGATATTGTTATATAAAATCATATGATTCAAACTTAGAATTAGGAGATAATTCAAATTCAAGTTGTCAATCTAAAAGAGAAATAGAAGTTACAACAAGTAATGTTGTAGATAACTCAAAAATAACAGTAGATATAACTAATCCAACAGGGGAAGAAATAAAATACTGTGAGACTAATGACTCAACATGTGCCCCAGATCAAGTTACAACAAACGGAAGTGAAATAACATTAAGACTAGAAGGAAATGTAACAGTATGTATAATAGAAGGTGACTCAGCAAGAAATTGTAAAACATATTTTATAGATAAGATAGGACCAATAATAGAAGGATTATCGCCTATTTATGTAGCTTTAAATGAAACAGTAGATTTATTAGCAGGAGTAACAGCAACAGATGTAAATAATGCAAGTGAAGTTACAGTGACTCCAAGTAGTATAGATACATCAGTAGCAGGAATATATACAGTAACATATGAATCTACAGATGACTATTTAAATAAAACAACATCAGTTAGAACAATAGTAGTAGGAATCGGGGTAACAGTAGATTTTGCTAACTCAGGAGAAGACTGGAAAACAGAAGATATAACAAGTAATATAACACTAAATATACCGACAGAAATGGAAATATTAGATTTAAAATGGTGTCTATCAAGTGATGGAGATTGCACACCAGATGTAAGTAAAGAGCAGCCTCTAATAGCTTCAATAAGCACAAATAGTGGGAATAATAAAGTATGTTTAAGCTTTGATATAAAATTAAAAACAGCAAGTGATAATTTACAAGAAGATGTTTTATATTGTAGTGATTCATATAAATTAGATAAGGAAACTCCTACAATAACAGCAATATCAGAAGCAATTAGTATAACAAAAGGAGATGATAATGAAGTATCAAGCTACTTTAATGTGACATATGGAGTATCATCAGGCTCAATAACTTGTAGTCCAAGTAATACTTCAAGTTTATTATTATCAAGTAAGTCAGTAGCATGTACAGCAACAGGAGGGAATGGATTAAGTGCATCAGCTCTTAAAACAATAACAATAGTATCATCCAAAACAGATTCAGATATATATGTAGCTCTAGGAACAGGGATGGTACCAGTACAAATAGCAGAAGATGGAACAGTGTATAAAGCCGATACATCTAAACAGTGGTATAGCTACAGTGAAAGTGAGTGGGCAAACGCAGTAACAGTAAATACAGCGTCATATAGAACAGCGGCAGCAGGAACAATCATACCGATGAGTGCAATAGAGCAAATGTATGTATATATCCCAAGGTATAAATATAAAGTATTTGAATCAAGCACACCAATCACAATAGATATAGTGTTTGAAAGAAAATCATCAATAACAGGGAGGCATATTGCATTAACAAGTAGTGCCGCATCAGTAGAAGGACAATATATAACCCATCCAGCATTTTATTATACTGATACAAGTGGGACAACAACTGAACTAGATGGGATATGGGTAGGAAAATTTGAACAAGGCGCTGAAAACAATAAAATAATACCAAATGTAAACTCATTGACCAACTTATCTGTATCTGATATGTATAATAGTATAAGAAGTATGAATGGACAAAATGGGTTAAATGGAACATCAGATATTCATATGATAAAAAATACTGAATGGGGAGCAGTAGCGTATCTCTCTCAATCAAATTATGGATTATGTAAAACAACACCAGGCACGCCATGTGAGAATGTAAAAATAGAAAACAATAGTTTTTATAATTCGACTGCAACTGATATAGTAACAGGGTGTGGTGGAAATGATACTTCTGTTTCGACAACGAATACAGGAATAGATATATGTCCTGTTGATAATAGATGGACAACGGTTTCTGGGATAAAAGCAAGTACAACACATAATATTACAGGAATATATGATATGGCAGCTGGAAGAGCTGAATTTACTATGGGAGTAGTTGATTATTATTTAGATCAAGCAGGATTTACAACATTGCCAGATAAAAAGTATTATGATGGATATTCAAGTGATACTAGTGGTATTGAAAAAGGGGTCTTAGGCGATGCAACCAAGGAAGTGAAGCCAGTGGGCGATACTGGTTCTAAAGCATGGAATGATGATTTAATGTATAGCCTATCTAGTTCTTATTACGCTTGGGCTTTTCGAGGATTCTGGCCTTCTATTAATTCTGGAGCCGGAGTGTTCGGAATGAATGGTACAGGTCCGACTGGAACTTCACTCGTAACCTCTCGATCTTCAATTTGGATAGTGCAGTAGAAAAAATTGGATAATCTGTCACACTGAATTAGATTTTTCAATGAAATTTGTTACATAAAAACTTCAGTAAATATCGTTAGAACTAGAACAAAAAGAACCGCAACTGTTAATTATTTGATTTTAACGCACGATTATTTCTTACAATTTATACATAAATTAATGTTGGAAGATATTAAAAAGTGTGAAGTTATACACCCAGATGAAACATCTGATACAAAAGTTATAACTTTAAAGATGATAATTGAAGGTGATTATCCAATAGAGACTAATGTACAATACAAAGATGAATTAGTAGATGATGTACAAAAAACTACTTTTACTAATATCAATGAAGACTTAAATATAGTAGTTCCAGAAGAAGTGCTTAAGTTAGCTGAGTAAAAGGCTCTTTGTCAAGATGAAGAACGAATGAAAATTTCGTTTTTTTTCTTGAAAAATAAAGTTTTATTTGATATAATTATATATGATAAAAGGGGTATAAAAATGAGAAGAAGTATAATTAAATATTTGGTGATAGTTGTGTTATTTATTTTAGCTATGTCATTTAGTTCTAATGATGGAATAGTTCATAATACAATCAATTTACAAAAAGAGGCACCGGTATATGAAACTGGAACAGAAGTTGTTTTGGAATTTTCATCAACTAGTGCTGCAAATTCAATAAAATCTGCATTCTCAAAATATGTGATTACTGTAGAAGATAATAAAATTATTATGTCCGCAGAGGAAGCAGCTAAAGTTGAACTTTTAAGCATATCAGGATATTCAATAAGTACAGCTACGAATTTTGTTCAGTTTTTAAAATTACCTAATTTAAAAACTTTAAGTATTTCCAATACGACTCATCTTTCAAATCTTGAAGATATAGCACAGTTAACGCATATTGAATCTTTATCACTGGGTAGTATTGGTTTATATGATGCGTCATTTTTAAGTACTATGACTAACCTTAAAGTATTGAGATTCACATATGGTAATTATGTTACTGATTTTTCTCCAATTAATTCATTAACGCAGTTAGAAGAATTGAGTTTTTATGAAAATGACGATTTAAGTTCTTTAAATTTTTCAAGTTTCACTAATTTAAAAAAACTTGAAATCCAAAGAAGTGAGACTACTGTTTTTCCTGACATAACCAATATAACTACACTAACTGAATTAAATATGTATTTCACAAATATAACAACCGTTCCAGATTTAAGTAATTTAGTTAATTTAACTTCCTTGCTATTAAATTATAATAAAATTGATACACTTGATGGTAGCGGTTTATCAAATTTAACTAATTTAGAAACTTTAAGCTTATATGGGAACAATCTAACAGATGTTCCAGATTTAACTCGTTTATCAAAGTTGAAAAATTTGAATATCTCCTCTAATGAAATTTCAAATATTGATTTTTTAAGAGATTTTGAATTTTTAGAAATAGTTAGTTTGGGTGGTAATAATATATCATCATTTGAGAATATGTCTAACTTACCAGTTTTAAAAGAACTTCATTTAAGTAGTAATGAGATTACTACAATTCCCTCTACTATTTCAAACTTCCAAAACTTAACAAAGTTAAGTCTTAGTTCAAATAAGTTAGAAAATATTTCTAATTTAAGTACCTTATCAAACTTAACTTCATTACTACTTAGAGAATGCGAAATTTTAGATGTTTCTCCACTATCTACATTGACTTCATTAGAAAGTTTAGATTTAAGTTATAATATAATAGAAGATATGTCTCCTTTATATGGATTAGATAATTTAAAATATTTATATTTATATGATAATAGGATATCTGAGTTTAATTCCTTAGCTACATCAACTGATGTTTGGAATAATATAAGTACATTGGATTTAAATAATAATATAATTACAGATATATCAGAAATAGATAATTTAATTGATAAAAATACATTAAAAGGATTAAACTGGCTAACTTTAAGAGGAAACCAGATAGAAGATATTGAAAATTTAGAGGCTGTAAAAGAGTCAAATGTTGATATTCATTCACAAGTTTTTGAAGTTTATTTAAAAGATAAACAAGACTATACTTTGCCTAGTTGGCTTGCGAAAACTAGGGATGTTAATAGTGTTTATTATTCTTCTAGAACTATTGATACAGTTGGAGGTACTATCTCACCGGATTATTCAACTATAACATTTGATCAAGGGGATGTACCAACCACTTCTATTACTATGGGGTCATTTAATGGTGCGGGACACTATGAAGGTGTGAGGATTAGCTTTTATTTTGATGCGGTTGCCCCAACTTATGTAGTTAACTATTTAGAGAAACTGGATTATAGTAATGTTGTTAAAATTACTTCTGATGAACCACTGCAGCCAATGCCTGGGTGGATATTATCAAAAGATGAATTAACATTAACAAAGGAATATTTTGTTAATACCAATGAAACCATACAAATTTTAGATAAAGCCGGAAATGCAACCGATGTAAATTTTGAAGTTACTAATATTAATACAACAGTGCTTGATTCATTAACAGTGGATGGGATTGATGTAGAATTACTTCCAAGTGTTTATGAATATAATATTACAGTTGATGCTTATGCTTCACCAGTACTCATTGAAGGAACAACTCACATTGATAATGAAATACTTGGATTAGGTTCTTTAGATTTAGCATCAGGAGTCAATAAATATAATGTTACTGTAACTAATGATTTAGGGGAGACTACTATTTATGTTTTAAATATTAATAGACCTCCTAATGATAGTAGTTATTTAACAGATATTTTAGTTAATGGTTTATCTGTTGATGGGTTTGATAAAAATATTAATGATTATTATCTGACTGTTCCTTATAATACAGAAACTTTAATAATAAATCATGAACAAGAATATCTAGATCAAAGCGTAACTTATAGTTCTAGTTATAGTGCGTTTTCAGGTAATACATTTGATTTTGAGGGGAATACTCCTTATGCTAGTATAGAAGTTAGATCTGAAGATGCAAGTGTTTATAACACATATAGATTGCAATTTACAAGAGAAAACACCTCTAAATTAAAAGATTTAAGTATTGTTCAAAAAGGGGTAGTATTAAACTTTATATCAGATCAATATAACTATGTTTTAGAAGTTCCAGACAATGTGCATAGCTTAGATTTGAATTATGAAACTTATTTTGTAGGTACTGAAGTAACTATTACAGGTAATGAGTTTATAATTGATGGGAGTGAAATAATTGTTACATCTACTTATTTAGGAGAGGTTACAACTTATACTTTTACAATTGATAAAATAACTCCTAGTGTTTCTACAACTGAATTTGAAGATACAGGAACTTATCAAACCTATACTGCACCTTTTTCTGGTTATTATGAAATTGAACTTTGGGGTTCAGCTTCTGAACCAAGAGATGATGGAGCTATGGGAAATGGAGCGTATACTAAAGGTACTATCTATTTAACTAAGGGTCAAAACATATATGTTTATGTTGGTAATTATGATCAATTTAATGGAGGCTCAAGAGGTGGAAGTACCCTTCTTGGTGGTATAAATGGGATTTCTTCTAATGGTGGTGGAGCAACTGATGTTAGATTAGTTCCCGGAGATTGGGATGATGATACAAGTTTAAATTCAAGAATAATGGTAGCAGCAGGAGCTGGTGGTTCATCAGGTGGAACTTCAGCAGATTTTGGTGAAGGTGGACACGCTGGCGGATTAATTGGTTATAATGGTAATTATAATTCGCAGTTTTATAAAAATATGGCTCATGGAGCTACTCAAATTAAAGGTGGACAACTTGCGGAGAACATTAGTTTAGCTGGACTAAAAACATTCTCAACATTTGGTAAAGCGGGGTATAATTCGGCAACATCATATTTAAACGGCTCTGGTGGCGGAGGCGGAGGCTACTACGGTGGTGGTGGTGGTGGTGGTAACTCAAGTGATCACGGAAGTGGTGGAGCAGGAGGTTCTTCATTTATTTCTGGGCATACTGGAAGCGTTGCCATAACTAGTGAAACCGATAGAACACCAATTGGTTGTACTGCAGGAATTTATTTTAATTACTGTTCAATTCATTATAGTGGTTTATATTTTACTGATACTGTGATGATTGATGGGGCAGGATATAATTGGTCTAATTCAAAGGAACAATTAACTAGTATGCCAACACCAGATAATACTTATTATGAAACTGGTGGTCATACAACTACAGGTTTTGCTAGAATAACAAAATTAGAGGAACTTTCAAATAATAATTTCTTAACAGATTTAACTGTAAATGATGTTACTATAAGTAATTTTAAACCAGACGTTTATGAATATGATTTAAATTTAGAAGCGGAACAAACAAGTATTAATTTAAAAGCAACACCATTTGATTTAGATGCAACAGTTTCAGGTGATGGAGAATTTTCTGTTGATACAACAAGTAAAGCGATATCTATATCAGTAACAGCTTTAAATGGAGATGTTAAAACTTATACAGTAAATGTAATAAGAGAAATATCTGAAGATAATAGTGTTTCTTTAATTACACCTTCAATAGGTACATTTGATAAAACGTTTGATCCTAGTATTAAAGAATATACCTTAGAAGTAGAAGATAATGCTACTTTACTGTCTTTTACAGTTAATAAATCAAGTGAATTAGCAACTTTAGATGGACACGAAGAAAAAACTGTTTTGAACGGTACTAATATTAGAATTATTACGATAACAGCAGAAGATGGTAGTAAAAATATGTATACAATTACTGTTATTAAAAAAGCAAGCGATGCGACATTAAAAAGTTTAACTGTTGCAGGTTATGAATTTGATTTTGAACCTACTAAACTTACTTATGACATAAATGTTTCAAGTAATAAAAAAACAATGTTAGAAACAGAAATAACTGCGGTCGCTACTGATTCTAATGCTACTGTTAATTTAATGGGTGATATTAATTTACCTGGTAGTTATAAAATAGAAGTGGTTGGTAGAGATAATTATACTAAAACAGAATACACAATTAATGTTGATAATACCAATGATTATTACAGTTTAACAAGTGATGCATATATAGTAGAAGATGGGTATGTTTATGTAGAAAATATTGCTATAAATGATGTAGTTAATAGTTTTGATAATAGTAAAAATATTAGAGTTTATAAAGAAAACAGTTTATATTCACCAAATGTAAGTACCGATATGGAACTTAGAATAGTTATCAATAATCATGTTTATGACAGTGCTAAAATAATAGTATTAGGTGATATAAATGGAGATTCTGAAATAAATATAATTGATAAAATACTACTTATAAATCACAATAATTCGGTTAATAATTTAACAGATATTTATTTACTAGCAAGTGATATAAATAAGGATAACAATGTAAATATGGACGATTTGAATTTACTAGATAATAAAATAATAAGCAAATAAATTTTGCTTTTTTTATTTTAAAATATAACTAATACTATTTTAAAATATTGATTAATATGATAAAATATTTATAGTAGTATAAGGGGTATATGAAATGGTGAAGGAAATATTTAAATATATAAGTGTATTTGTTGTTTTAATAATTTTTGTTTTAGTGCTTAATTTAAATGTTGAAAACACTGTAAGCATTAAAGAAAAAGAAAATTTTGAAACTGGTACAGAGGATACTAGTCTTGTATTGACATTTGGTGAGCAATATTCTTTTAGAACTGTTAAGGATCAATTAACGGCAAAAGGAATTATTTTTACTGAACGCTCTTTTTATAATGAGATAACACTAGCGCAGTCAGAAGCTAATAAGATAACAGAAATTTATATTCAAGATTCTCATACGACTAATGCGAATGATTACGCGCCGCTTATTAATTTTCCTAATTTAAGAAAAGTATCTATTCAAGGTTGTTCTCAAATGCGTACAGGATATGAAACGTTCGCTACTTTAACTAGTGTTGAGGAGTTTTCTATCCGTTTTTCTGGTGCTACTGATTATGCATTTATATCTTTGATGCCAAATTTAAAAAACTTAACAATATCAAGTAGTTTTGTGCCTTTAACTAGTGATGTTGTATCCGGATTAACTAATATTGAAAATTTGAATTTAAGTTATACTGATTTTACTGAAGTGCCTGATTTATCTTCACTTACTAAGTTGAAGACTCTTGATCTTAGTTATAACGATATAGTTGATATTTCAGAATTAAATAATATTCCAAGTTTACAAACGATTAATTTAGATGGGAATGAAATAGTTGAAATTCCAATTTTAAACAACTTAGCAAACTTAACGGACCTTCAACTAGATCATAATAAAATAACTGCGATTCCAAGTTTGGCTGGACTTAACAGTTTAGCTATATTAAGTGCGGATTTTAATGAAATTACTTCAATTTATCCTATGAGTAATTTAAATAATCTTAAAGACCTTGGGCTAGCTGGCGTTAAGGTAACTGATATAAGTAGTGTAAATGATTTAATAAGTTTAGAAAAACTTCATCTATCAGGGAGCACTTTAACTGATTTATCACCGTTAACTAATTTACCAGCTTTAAAAGACTTGGATATCAGTCTCTATAATCTAGAACAATTAGGAACTAATTTTGCTGATTTTCAAAACTTAGAAAGATTGTATAGTTATAAGAGTTTGATTTCAGATATTTCTAATATAAGTACACTGACAAAGTTAAAAGAGTTGTTTTTATATGATGCCCAAATAGAAGATATAACACCACTTCAAAATTTAATTAATCTTGAAGAAATATATTTAAATGACAATATTATTTCTGATATTACACCTTTATATAATTTACCTAAATTAAGAGAAATATATTTATCAGGTAATAGAATCACTGACTTTAATGACATTATAATAACAACTAACTCATGGAACAATTTGGAAAGACTTGCGCTTGAAAATAATATTATCAGTGATATTTCTGAAATAAATAATTTGGTTTCCAAAGAATCTTTAGCTAATTTAAATTGGTTATCTTTGCGTGATAATCAAGTAACTAATATTGAGGGAATTGAAAGTGTTACAGATGTTGGAATTGATTTAAAAAATCAACTTCATGAGGTATATTTACAAAGTAAATCTGTTTACATGCTACCTGATTGGGTAGCTAAGACACAAGATTCAACTAGCAGCTATTATGTTAACAGAGGTATAAGTGCATCTGCTGGTGTTCTTGCAAGTGATTATTCCTCGATTGATTTTACTGGAATAGTAGAAGAAGATGCAACTTTACAAATAGGATATTATAATCATTATAGCTATGATTATACTAGTAATATTTTGGACGGTTCTAGAATTAAATTTTATTTTGATGATATAGTGCCTATTTTAAATATAACTTATGAACCTAATGAAGATTTTTCTAATTTAGTTACCATAACAGCAGATGAAAAATTAAGTGAATTGGCAGGGTGGACTTTGTCAAAAAATGAACTTTCTTTAAGTAAAACATATACAACTAATGCTGATGAACAAATTAATGTTGCTGATAAAGCTGGGAATATAACTGCCGTTAATGTTTTAGTTGATAATATCAGTTCTATTAAACTAGATTCATTAACAGTAGATGGAACTAATGTAGAATTACTCCCAGGTATTTATGAATATAATATTACAGTTGATGCTTATGCTTCGCCTGTTTTAATTGAAGGCACAACGGGTGTAGATAATGAAATCATTGGGTTAGGTTCACTAGAACTAGCGCCTGGTAATAATAAACATAATGTTACTGTAACTAATGACTTAGGTGAAACTGTTATTTATATTTTAAATATTACTAGACCAGCTAATGATAGTGCTTATCTAACTGATATTTTAATAGATGGAGTATCAATTGAAGGGTTTGATAAAAATATTAATAATTATAATGTAACTGTACCATATAACACTGAAATTTTAACAGTTGATCATGTTCAAGAATATTTAGGTCAATATGTTACTTATGGGGCTGATTATAGTACGTTTCATGAAAAAGGGAAATTTGATTTCATTGGAAATACACCTCATTTTGCAATGTCTGTTAGAAGTGAAACAGGAAATTATAGTGCTTATAGAGTATATTTGAAAAGAGAAGATACTTCTAAATTAAAAGATTTAAGTATTATTGAAAAAGGTGTTGTTTTAAATTTTTCATCAGAACAATATGATTATGTTTTAGAAGTGCCTGATAATACTCATAGTTTAGATTTTAATTATGAAACTTATTTTGAAGGTACTGAGGTCACTATTACTGGAAATGATTATATAAGTGATGGTAGCAAGATAGTTATTAATTCTACTTATTTAGAGGAAGTAACTACTTATACTTTTACTATTGATAAAATAACTCCTAATGTTATTACAAATGAATTTGAAGCAACGGGGGATTATCAAACTTTTATAGCTCCTTTTTCAGGTTATTATGAAATTGAGTTATGGGGGTCAGCATCTGAACCTAGATTAGATTTAAAAACTGGTAACGGTGCTTATACCAAAGGAACTATTTATTTAACCAAGGGTGAAGAAATTTATGTTTATGTTGGGGATTACAATGGTTTTAACGGTGGTGGACTAGGTGGAAATCCAAGTGGTTCTAATGGTGGTGGTGCTACTGATATAAGATTAGAAGCTGGTGACTGGGATAATGCGATAAGTTTAAATTCTAGAATTATGGTAGCAGGAGGTGCTGGTGGTTCGTCTGGTGGGACTTCTGCTGATTATGGTGATGGTGGACATGCTGGAGGATTAATTGGATACAATGGGAATTTTGATTTAGCAAATGCCTCTTCCGGTATGGCTTATGGTGCAACTCAGTTTAGTGGTGGATTAAATGGAACTAATTTATTTGATGCAACTGGTGAACTTTTAAATTCAGGTTTTGGAATAGGGGCAACTAATAACTCGACTTCTTTAACTGTCGGATCAGGCGGTGGTGGCGGAGGCTACTATGGTGGAGGGACTGGTGGAGCAACCGGAAATGGTTCTGGAAACGGTGGAGCAGGAGGTTCTTCATTTATTTCAGGCCATGATGGAAGTAAGGCGATACAGTCTGAATCAGATACGACTCCAATAGATGAACAACTACCTTTTGATGTTAGATATATTGAAGTTCGTGATGGTGGTGATGGCACTTCTGCAACAATTAGAATTGTTGAAATAGAAGCTTATGTAGAGTCTGTTAATGTTGCATTAGGTAAACCAGCTTCTATAATAACTGGTTATGATAAATCAGTTGTAACTGATGGAAATATAGAAGCTCATAATAATTCAGGTCATAATTATTATCCATTAACTGTTGATTTAGGACAAGAATATGATTTAGATTATATAAAATTAATAAGAGATTATGATGGGGAAAATATATTTAGATATACAGTAATGACTGTTTACAATGAAGATAAATCACAAAGTGCTACAATATATAATCCTACTTACTATTCTGAATTTTATGTTGAAACTATTGATGGTAAAAATATATATATTGATAAGTGTTTAGATCCGAATTTAGAGTGTGATGTCCATTATTCAGGATATGAATTTAGTGATACTGTAATGATTGATGGAGCAGGGTATAACTGGGCTGATACAAAGGGAAGTTTAACTGCTATGCCAAAACCAGATAATACTTATTATGAAACAGGAGGTCATACTGATACTGGGTTTGCTAGAATAACAAAATTAGATGAACCTTCAAATAATAATTACTTAAAAGACTTAACTATAGATGGTACTACTATAACTAACTTTAAATCAGATATATATGAATATGATTTAGCTTTAGAATCACATCAAACTAAAATTACTGTAGAAGGAATTCCAGTTGACTTAGGGGCTACTGTACTTGGAGACGGTGAGATATTTGTTAATAAAACTAGTATGACTATTCAGATTTTAGTAACTGCTTTAAATGGGGAAACTAAAACTTATACGATTAATATTACAAGAGAAATCTCAACTGATAACAGTGTAACTTCAATTACTCCTTCAATAGGTACTTTTGATAAAATATTTGATCCTAGTATTAAAGAATATACTTTAGAAGTAGAAGAAGATGCAAGTGTATTATCATTTGATGTAACTAAATCAAGTGAAGTCGCAACTATTGATGGACATGAGGAAAAACAAGTTTTAAACGGAACAAATATTAGAATTATCTCAATAACAGCAGAAGATGGTAGTGAGAATTTGTATACAATTACTGTTATTAAAAAAGCAAGCGATGCGACATTAAAAATTTTAACTGTTGCAGGATATGACTTTGATTTTGATCCTACCACATTTACTTATGATATAAATGTTTCAAGTAATAAAAAAACTATGTTAGAAACAGAAATAACTGCTGTTGCTACTGATTCTAATGCTACTGTTAATT
>CAYJPP010000006.1:13711-38084 GCA_964372175.1 uncultured Muribaculaceae bacterium | reverse complement strand
AAAAAAAGGACTAAGTCCTTAAACGCAGTCTACATAAGTGTCTGGTAAACATCTTAGGCTACATACACAATCTAAATTCATTGTAAAAAATGAATTAGTTGATACATATGGGAATAAATCAGTTGTATCAGGATTTGGAGCTAGAACTCTAAATGTCGCACAGCAACCATCTAGTTTTTCTATTCTAAATACTGATGAACATTCTACTCCTGTATCCCCACAAACAACATTTTCTCTTGTTGTTGGCATAGACCAAGGTGTACCGTTCCCACAGCAAGTATATAACATTACTGGTCTTGTATTACAATTTAATGATGAAGTACTACATCCTAAAAATCCTCTATCACATGTTTCTAAACATGCATCCCCACAGTTAGCGTTTTGTTGTAATATTAAGATAACTGTTAAGATTTCATTTAAACAATCACAAGAATTGTTGTTTTTCTCACACATTACTATCCACCCTTTCATTAGTTTTCTATTATAGCATATTCACTTGTTATAAATAGGTGTAAACTAATACCTACTTTATAATGGTTATGTTGAAAAATAAGACTAAATCATATATAATGTATTTAGGTGGTTTTGTGATTAAATTATTAAGAACTTTGATAATTTTGATAGTTATATATGTTGTATTATTTTTTATTATAGAATTTTTAAAAAGTGAGGGAGATTTTAATTATCAGATAAAGGGTGAGATTGATTTTGATATAAAAGAGAGTGCTTTATTTTATAATGATAAAGAAGATTTATATGTGTTTAATGTTAATGGTTTTAAATTTAGTATTAATCATGAGTTTAATAAAGAGAGTAATGTTATTAAGGACGTAAAATATTTTAAAAATGATAATTATGAATGTATTTTACCTATATATAAGAATGATTTAATTTTAAATGATTTATTATGTTATAATGGGAGTTATACTTATTATTATAATTTAATTGGTCAAGATAAAGAGTTAGATGAGTTTGCTAAGTCTTATGATTATAACAGATTTATAGATAATAATAAGTATACTGAGATAGAAAATATTAATGTTTATAAAGATAATTTAATAGAAGATCATTATATAGAATTTACTAATTATAAAGGTATTTATAATGTTAGTAATAATTTTAATACAACTGTTTATGATGTTTCTTTATTTGATAAGGATGTTTATAACCAAAAATTAGGGGTATTTATAAATAACTTATATGTTGTAGCTGATTATAATGAGGAATATAGTTTTAATATTTTTAAAGTTATTGATTTTCAAAATTTAAAAACTGATGATATTATATCAAATTATAAAATATCTTTTGATAGTTATATTCAAGGGGTAGTTGATAATAAAATTTATTTATTTGATAAAGATAGTAAGATTCAATATGAGATTGATGTTGAAAAGCAAGTAGTTAATAAAGTTGGTGATTTAATAAAGTTTTATAACAATGGTTGGGAAACTATGACTATTAATCAAGCATTGGAAGAAAAGTTATTTATTATAGATGAAAATTATGAAGTAGATGGTTATGTTAAGGTTGATAAGTTAGGTGAAATTTATTATTTATATGAGGATGGTTTTAATGTTTATAAAATGATTGATAATAATTTGATTTATCTATTTAAAACTGATAATATAGATAATATATTTTATGTAGATAACTTTATTTATTTTACTGATAATAATAGTATTAAATACTATAATGATAAGTATGGAGTTAAAAAAGTCATTGATTACAAAGAATTACAATATAATGAGAATATAAGGTTATATGTATATACGAGGTGAGTATGAAAGCAATTGTATTATCAGGAGGAGGCGCTAAGGGAGCGTATCAAGTTGGTGTGTGGAAAGCTCTAAGGAGCATGAATCATAAGTTTGATATTGTTACTGGGTCTTCAATTGGGGCTTTAAATGGTATGTTTATGGCTCAAAATCAATATTACCGTTGTTTAAGTTTATGGAGACAAATAGACTTTAAGTTTTTATTTAATGATTTTAATATAGGAAAAAATGATAAAGATATTTACAAAGAATATTTTAATAAAGCCTTAAAAGGTGGCATAAAAACTAAAAAAATGGAAGATATATTAGATAAATATTATAACCCAAATAAATTATATAATTCTAACATTAAGTACGGGGTTTCCTTATATAATTTAACTACAAAAAAAAACACATATATAACGACTAAAAATACGAGACCAGATAAATTAAAAGATTATATAGTTGGTTCAGCAAGTTGCTATCCAGTATTTGAACCAAAAAAAATCCAAGATATAACTTATATTGATGGTGGGTATTCTGATAATATGCCTATTAATTTAGCTATCGAATTAGGGGCTACTGATATTATTGCTGTTGATTTAGGTGCAATAGGAGTAGTTAAAAAAAATCCTAAAAAGGCCAATATTACAGTTATAAAGCCTAAGTCAAAGTTAGATTCGTTTTTAATGTTTGAACAAAACAGAATTGGTAGAATGATGAGTTTAGGTTATAATGACACGATGAAGATGTTTAAGAAATATGAAGGGGATTTATATACTTTTAAAAAAGGGACTAGTTTTTTCTTAATTAATAGGATGTATACTAATTTTAATAAACTATTAAAGAAATATAAAATAGAGAAAACAATTGATAAAAAAGGATTTTTAAGTTTTATTGAGACGGTTATGGAGATATTTGAGTTAGATGTAACTGGTGTTTATAGTTTAAGGAAGTTGAACAATGATTTAAATTCGGCGTTTAAAAAAACAGAGAATACAACTATTAATATATTTGATATTGATAAGATTAAAAAAATATTTAAAAAGAAAGTAATTGTAAAAAATATATATACAAAATTAATAAATGGTGAGAAGCTTCATTCGGCAACAACTTTGTTTTTTCAAACTGAGTTATTGGTTGCTATATATATGAAAACTATTAAAAATTATTTGTAGGAGGATTTATGAAAAATATTTTAACAGGTTTAAGACCAACAGGGAATCTACACTTAGGACATTATTTTGGAGCAGTAAGTAACTGGGCAAAATTACAAAATGAATATAATACTTTTATTGAAATAGCAGATGTTCAAGCATTAACAGATAATTTTGATAATCCAAATAAAGTTAGAAATAATGTTAAAGAAATTGTTCTAGACATGCTTGCTTGTGGGATTGATCCAAATAAGGTTACATTTTTTATTCAATCTTATATTAAAGAAATAGCTGAATTAACAGTATTTTATTCTAATTTAGTTACAGTTGCTAGATTGTATAGAAATCCAACTGTTAAAACGGAAATATCACAAAAACAAGAGTTATTTGGAATAAAGGGTGAAGGTGTTACTTATGGTTTTTTAGGTTATCCTGTCTCGCAAGCGGCTGATATAGCTATTTTTGATGGTGAGTGTATTCCAGTAGGTGATGATCAAAAACCATTAATTGAACAAACAAGAGAAATAGTAAAAAAATTCAACTCTATTTATGGTGAGACTTTTAAAGTTCCAGAACACTTATTTACTGAATTTCCAAGAATAAAAGGATTAGATGGTAATGAAAAAATGGGGAAATCATTAGGGAATTGTATTTATTTAATTGATGATTGTGAAACGATTAAGAAAAAAGTTAATGGAGCGATAACTGATCCGAATAAAATAAAAAAAGATGATCCAGCTAATCCAGATGTTTGTATGGTTTTTTACTATCATAAATTAGTAAATAAAAATTATAAAGATATTTGTTCAAATTGTAAAAAAGGTAGTATTGGTTGTGTATCGTGTAAAAATGACTTAACAGAAAAGTTAATAGAATTTTTAAAACCTATTCAAGAAAAAAGAGCTAGTTATAGTGATGAAGATATAATTAATATTTTAAAGGATGGTACAAAAAAAGCAAGTGAAGTGGCAAAGAACAAAATGGAATTAGTTCGAAAAAATATGAAGATTGATTATTTTAATTAAGTTGTATAACAACTTTTTTTGATATAATTTAAAAAAATACAAAAATAGGAAGTTTTGCTATTATAACCGTAAAACTTGCCAGAATGTTTTCTTTTGATATATTTTATATGGAGTAGCAGTTATAGTTATTATAGAGTTTTTATTATAACACCAACAAAACACCTCATAAAGTGCAAGTTATGGAAAAAATATTCCATAACTTGACAAAAGTGCCGGGTTAGTGTATTATATATATAAGGAGGAATATGTATGCTAGATAGAGAATATTATCTAAATAAATTACTTAGTTTTAAAGACAAAAATGTAATTAAGGTAGTTACTGGTATTAGAAGGTGTGGGAAATCGACATTATTTGAATTATATATAAATCATTTAAAAAGTATAGGAATAAATGATAGTCAAATAATTCATATAAATTTAGAAGATCCTTCATATCAATTTAATGATTATTTAGAACTTTATAATTATATTAGTAATAAGTTATGTGCTGGTAAAAACTATATATTTATTGATGAAGTTCAAAATATAAATCAGTTTCAAAAAGCCATTGATGGATTGTACATAAAAGAAAATGTTGATTTGTATATAACTGGTTCAAATGCATTTTTATTATCAGGTGAACTTGCTACTTTATTGTCAGGAAGATATATTGAATTAAAAATGTTACCTTTGTCTTTTAAAGAGTTTAGTTTAGCTTTTAATAATGTTGATAAACAAAGTTTATTTTTAGACTATATTAAATATGGTGGGATGCCCGGAAACTTAGATTATATAAAAAGTAATATAGATAATCTTGATTTATATTTAGATGGTATCTTTTCTTCTGTTGTTTATAAGGATATTATTGCAAGAACTAATGTTAACAATAAGTTATTGTTAGATGGTATTTTGAAGTTTATATTTGATAGTATAGGAAGTCCTATTTCTATAAAAAAAATTAGTGATACATTGACTAGTAAAGGAATTAAAACTACTAATCATACAGTGGATAGTTATATAACTGCTTTTCTAGATAGTTATTTAATTTATAAAGCTGAGAGATTTGATGTTAAGGGTAAAGAATTACTTGTAAGAGATTACAAATACTATGTTGTTGATAATGGACTTAGAAGTTACTTTTTAGGAAAAAAATCAGATGCTGACATGGGGCATATACTAGAAAATATTGTGTATTTAGAACTTCTTAGAAGAGGATATCAAGTTTATGTTGGGAAAGTTGATAATTTAGAAATAGATTTTGTTGCTAAAAAAAGAAATGGGCTAGAATATTATCAGGTAGCGCTAACTGTTAGAGATGAAAATGTTTTAGAAAGAGAACTTAAATCGTTACAAAAAACTGATGATCATTATCCTAAATTTTTACTTACATTAGATAATGATTTAGAAGCGGATTATAATGGAATAACAAAAATTAATATTGTTAATTGGTTATTAGATATTGATTAGAACATTAATAATAAAACACTTGAATAAGATATAATATATCTTTTTTTTTGGAGGTTCTATGTTAATATTAAAGGGTTTTATAATTGGGGTAGCAAAAATAATTCCAGGCTTATCAGGGGCTGTTTTAGCTATCTCGCTAGGTGTATATGAGAAGGCAATAAATGCTATAAGTAATATTCATAAAGATTACAAAAATATAATTTATTTAGCTAAGTTAGGCTTTGGTGTATTATTAGCGGTTGTTTTAATGAGTAAAATTATACTTTACTTGCTAAATAGTTATTATTTATTGACTATGTTACTTTTTGTAGGCTTTATTTCTGGCGGTATTAAAAGTGTAAAGAACAACATTACTAAATTAAATTTGATTGTTTTTATATTATCGTTTATTTTTGTTTATAGTTTGTCATTGATTGGTAAACAAAATTTCTTCATTAATGTAACAGGTATTTATGAAGTTATTGCTAATATGTTTATCGGTTTTATTGATGCTTTAACGATGATTATTCCTGGTATTTCTGGTACAGCGGTTATGATGATTTTAGGTTGTTATGATAAGTATATACACTTAATAAGCGAGGTAAATATAATTAAACTAATTCCTTTTATAATTAGTTTGAGTTTAAGTATTATGGTGTTATCAAAATTTATGTCATACTTATTTATAAAACATAAAAATGTTACATATAGTATGGTCTTAGGTTTTAGTCTTAGTTCAGTAATTTATTTAAGTATTAATGTATTACAAAAAACAAGTTCTTTAATAGAACTTGGTATAGGAATAATACTATTTATTTTAGGGTATTTAATTTCTTTGAAATTAGAAGCTTAATTAGTATTAGCAAAGGGATTATAAATAAGAATAAATAATTTATATAAGGACCTATATTTGTTAAGTACTCTTTGGCAACTGTATTATTAGTGAAAGTGTAATTAGATATGTAAAATATAATAACAGCGCAGATAATGACTGAAATATTTTTATTTTTAATTATTTTACTTTGTTTTAATGTAGTTAATGCATAGTAAAGAGCAAATGATAATAATAATATTCCATCAAATATCCATTGTAAAACTATTATACCTTCAACACGTCTAAAAAAATTACCTATACTAATAGTTTTTAAAATATGGTATTCTGGGTATTGATATAAGTTAGACATATTAGAACCTAGTACAGTTGTGCAGAAAAATATTACAATAAATATTGATAGATAAGAAATTACATACATTAAAAATAATGATTTGTATAATTTATCGCTACTTGTAATGTTGTTTTTAGGGACTACCAATAATAAAAACATTGGTAAGCATGTGTAAGAAATACATATTAATGATGCTTTAATTATATCTGTTATAGTAGTTATTTCATAAGGCAGAAGATAGTCTAATTTTATTTCAGATGTTAAAGACAAAACTGCTAATAAAAATAAAATTATATTGATAATAAAATATATAACACTGGACCTAGCAATAGTTCTAATTCCTTTTAAACTTATAATAATGCATGGAATTATTAATATTATGCTAATAAAGATTAATGGTGTTTGAAATAAGAAAAGGGATCTTATAAAATTAATTAAATTCCATAATATTAAACTACAAAAATAAAGTATAAATATTAATATAAATATATTTATTATTTTTCCGAATTTAAAATTATCATTAATGGTTTGAATTATGTTTTTACTTGGATTAATATCTGCTAATTTTTTATATAGATATAAAGGGAAAATACTTAAAATTAATGCTAATATAATACTAATCCAAGCATTGTTTTGAGCTATTTTAAACAAAATATAAATAGTAGGTCCGAAAAAAAATCCTCTAACTAATGTTGAAACCAGAAATATTAATTCATTTTTTGCAACTTTCATTCTCTCACCTCGATTAAACTATTAGCATTTCCTTTTGATTTTAAGTCAACGGATACTTTTATCTCAACTTCATAATTAGGAAATATTTCATTTTCCCAAATACTTTCTATTTCTTTGTAATAAATATAATCATTCCTAAATATGTATTGACCAAAACCAAATATATCAGTTTGATTAGTTTTAGCAAGAAGTAAGGCTTCGTTTATAAAAGATTCGATTTCTGTTTTTGTTGTTTCTTCTACTTCTTCAATTACTTTTGAACTACTTATATCAATATTACAAGATGTTTCTTGTAATGTTCCTAACAGTTTAGATTCAATGGTTATTTTATTATCTTTGATATCAAATGAAGTATCAGAACTTGTTATTTCACTAGCTGTTTTACCGTTCTCACATTCAGTTGTAACAACAAGTGTTGCAACTTTATTGTTTAAAATACTGATTCCTTTACTTTCATCTTCATTAGCGAAAGTTATAAATTTGTCGTCTTTAAAAATCCCAATAGTACCTAATTTTAAATAAGTTGATGGTTTAGTTTCTTTTTGAGTCTCCTCAGAGTTATTATTTATTTCATCCCCAATTATCTCAACTGATGGTAAAACGGGATTAATACCTTCATTAACCAAACTTGTAACAAAATCATTTAAATCAACGTTATAAGTCATCGCACTCGATTCATCAGTTGTTAATAAATTTTTTGATATATTTTGTGAGGGAAATGTTTCTAATGATGTAGTTATTTCAAATATAGTTCCAGCTTTTTCCCCTTTTGCTATTACTAATAAAAAATCATTTCTAACCTGTGGATATCTAAATAGAAAGTCAATAACATCTTTCGTACCATTTTTACTTATTTCTTCTGATAAAACTAATAGTTCTAAATGGCCAAAATATAACTGTTTAGATACTGATAGACCGACATTTTTAACCGCCTCATAAATTGTATCTCCTTCATCGCTATATGCTACTGCTTGTGAATCTATGCTTCCATTACTTGAAGAGCCTTTCTTTGAATTAGCGATTAAAACAGTTGCTTCATAGCCTGTTTCGGTTTTATCAATGGCTAGTCCAGTAGTTATAGCTATATCATTAAGCTCATTATAATTCCAACAACCTGTTAGCGTGAAAACAGTAATTAATAATATTAAATATTTCATGTTAATCCATCCTTTTTCTATTATTAGTCAAAAAAGTAGTTCTTTGTTTCATGTTAGTTTGACTTGATCTTAGAATATTTCTTTTTAAATCATAAAAACTCATAGGAGCAATAGGGCTTAAATATGAATATCCAACAATATTCATACTAGCAATTTTAGTTACAAATATTAATGTCATAATTACAATTCCTATTAATCCAAATATACTTGCCGCTAGCATGAAAAATATTCTCCAAATTCTTATTGCGCTTATAACATCCGCATCATTAAAAGCCATACCCGCAACTGCTGAAATAGAAATAATAATAACAACAATTGGTGAGATAATACCGGCTGATACAGCTGCTTCTCCTAAAATTAATGCGCCAACTATGCTGATAGATGCTCCCATAAATTGAGGTTTTCTTGTGTCCGCTTCTTTTAATATTTCATAAGCAACTATTAAAATTAAGATTTCAATTAAAGTAGGAAAGGGAACACTTTCTTTTTGAATAGAAAATGATATTAGCAAGGTATTAGGGACTATCTGTAAATCAAAAGTTGAAATGGCAATATAAATAGCTGGGACTAAAATAGCAATTAAAAATGAAATGTATCTTAGTATTCTATTGAAAGAAGCTGATGCTGGTTTTAAATAGTAATCCTCAGGGGAAGTGAAGTAATCGGAAAATACACCTGGTAAGATTAGTACATAAGGACTATTTTCAACTATAATAGCAATTTTTCCGTTTAAAATTGAATTACAAACTAAATCAGGTCGTTCTGTATATATTGCTCTGGGTAAGATTGATTTTTGTTTTCCTGTTAATAGTTCAATTATATAACTTGAATCTAATATACCGTCAATTGAAATATTAGAAAGTTTTTTTTCAAGCATTCTTATATTTTTTTTACTTGCTATACCGTTTAAATAAGCTAAGGCAACTTTTGTTTTGCTACGTTTTCCAATTATTATATCCTTTACCCATAAATTTTCATCTTTAATTCTTTTTCTAATTAGTCCTACATTAACAATAAAATTTTCTGTAAAACAATCTTTTGGTCCTTTTAAAGTTGGTTCACTAGTAGGTTGAGAAATTGCTCTATCTAATATATTTTTAGTTTCAACACCAATCGCTTTATATTCACCATCTACTAAAATTACAGTAAAACCACTCGCTAAGAAGTAATAAAGTTGTTTATAATCTGTTACTAATTTTACTTTACTATTAGGAATGGTATTTTGTAAGTTTTTAAAAATATTGGTTAAAATATTAGTAGTCTTATTTTTTATATCATAAGTTAAACTTTTTCCTAAAAAATTACTTATCTTATCATCACTAGCAGTACTTTCAAAAAAAACTAAGGTTACTCTTGTTCCGGAAATTATTAAATTTTTAGTTACTAAATCAGTACTTTCACCAAAGTTTTCTGTAATAGTTTTAATTTTTTTATTATTGTTACAATTTAACATAAAATCACCTATGGTTAGTATGTATAAAAAACAAAAAAAAATAAGCAAAATTGCTTAATACGTGTTATTATTATTTTTAAAATCATTAAATAGCTTGATCGTTTCATTTTTATTTAGTTGCTTTAAAGTTATAGTTTCATTATTTCCTTTTAAATATTCATAAATTAACTCATCTCTAAAACCAATTTCAGCCGCATCATATCTGGTATTGCTATAATAAACTTCTTTTATATTTGACCATATAATTGCTGACAAACACATTGGACAAGGTTCACAAGTTGTATATAAGATACAATCTGTTAAATCGTGTGTTTTAAGTTTTTTGCAAGCTTTTCTAATAGCGTTTACTTCTGCATGAGCAGTCGGATCATTAGATTTTAAAACAGTATTTCTTGATTTGGCTATTATTTGATTATTTTTAATAATTACCGCACCAAACGGGCCGCCATTTTTAAAATTGTTTTTTTTATTTTTAATGGCTTCTTCATTTGCTATTTCCATATAATTCATTTTTCTCACCATTATCATTATAGCATATTGTTTATTTAAAAATAAAGTGTTATAATTAGTTCGGTGATTTAAATGAGTTTAACTGCGGGAATAGTGGGACTTCCAAATGTTGGAAAATCTACTTTATTTAATGCGATAACAAAACAAAAAATATTAGCGGCAAATTATCCATTTGCTACAATTGAACCTAATGTAGGAACAGTTATTGTTCCGGATGCTAGATTAAAGTTCTTAAATGATTTATATCAGACTAAATCTTTAATTCCAACAACTTTTGAATTTACGGATATAGCTGGACTGGTAAAAGGGGCAGCTTCTGGTGAAGGATTAGGAAATAAGTTCTTATCTCATATTAGAGAAGTTGATGCAATTGTTCAAGTGGTGAGGTGTTTTGAAAACAAAAACATTATACATGTTGAAAATGATGTTGATCCAATTAGAGATATAGAAATTATTAATGTTGAGTTAATTTTGGCAGACTTAGAGGTAGTTGATAACAGAATTATGAGAGTCGGTAAAAAGTTAAAATCTAATGACAAAGATGCTCTTAAAGAATCAGAACTATTAAGTAAAATTAAACATGATTTAGAACAAAATTTACCTGTTAGAAGAATGGATTTGACAGATGAAGAAAAAATGATAATAAAATCATTCAACTTATTAACTGCTAAACCAGTTATTTATGTTACTAATGTCAATGAAGAAGACTTGTTATTAGATAATGTTCATGTATTTAAAGTTCAAAGTTATGCTTCTGATGAAAATGCACGTGTTATTAAAGTATGTGCGAAAATAGAAGAAGAATTAAGTGATTTAAGCAATGAAGAAAAAGAAGAATTTTTAGCAGATTTAGGAATCAAACAATCAGGATTAGATCAATTAATTAAAGCAACTTATGATATATTAAGTTTAAAAACTTATTTTACAGCTGGAGTTCAGGAAGTTAGAGCATGGACATTTAGTAAAGGTATGAAAGCACCAGCATGTGCAGGAATTATCCACACGGATTTTGAAAAAGGATTTATCAGAGCAGAAGTAATGAGTTATGAAGATTTAGAAAAATTCGGTTCTGAAAAAGCTGTTGCTGAGGCTGGAAAAAAAAGATTAGAAGGCAAAGACTATGTTATGCAGGATGGAGACATTTGTCATTTTAGGTTTAATGTTTAAATAGATAGAAATGTCTATTTTTTTGTAAAAAAAAACACTTGATAGCATAAATTAGTGTTTAGGAAAATTAACTATATTTGATTTTGTTAGTTGCTTAGGATTATAAATTAAAAACGGTTCTAATTGATCCCATAATATTCCGTCAAAATCAGAATAGTATTTTTTTGAGGTATAAAATTTTTCAGGAGTAAAAATCATTAATTTCTTACACAATGAGACAGCTTTTAGTGTATGTTCGGTAGGAGTTATGATGTAGTGTTCTATTTCTTCCCATTTTACTTGAAGGTTATCTAAATAACAAATGCTTTTATAAAAAGTCGCTTTGTCTGTTATACCTAATAAATGACACATAACAACAGCCTCTAATATTTCGTCTTTTTTCATAGGTTCTCCTTTTTTTACATATTATAACATATTTTTTTTTAAAACATATAATAAAATGAGGTGGAATATGAAGTTTACTGATAACTTTTTCAATAAAATAGAAAAAAAGACAAATGTTGGAAAGGATACTATACTACAATTAGCTAGTAAATTACAGCAAGCAAATTTAAAGGATGAAAATGCTTTACGAGATGTTATTAAGCAACTAGGTCAAATGACAGGTAAAGAAATTCCGAAAGAAAAAGAAGATAAAATAATATCAGCAGTTGTTAATGACCAAGTTCCAAAAGATATTGGTGGGATGTTTTAAAGAAAATTATATTATTTTCTTTTTTAATGATATAATAAAGATGGAGGTAATATATGATAGTTGTTAATACAGAAAATATTCCTGGAAAACAATATGATGTTATTATGATGGTTTCAGGAAGTACAGTTCAAAGTAAGAATATGGTTAGTGATTTTGGTCAAAGTTTAAAAACAATGGTAGGTGGTGAATTAAAATCATACACAAAATTGATGACAGATGCTAGAAATGTTGTAATGGAAAGAATGATTAAGGAAGCAACATCTCTTGGAGCAGATGCTATTGTTAATGTTAGATTTTCATCAGCTACTGTAACAGCAGGAGCAGCAGAAATATTAGTTTTTGGAACAGCAGTAAAATTTAAAAATACATTTTAATGGGTCCTAATTTATTTTGATGGAGGTATATAATTATGGATTATGAAGAAATGGTCGCTCGAGAAAAAATGATTTGTTAGGGGATGTTTTTAGTATAATTACTGATATAAAGAGTGCTAGTTTAGAACAAATAAGTGAGCAATTAGATTATTATAATGGAATGGTGGTAATAATGGATAAGCCAAGGAAACATCCATTTGATGAACCTTAGTTAGCGTCAAGATTAAATAAGCGATATAAAGATTTAACTGGCGAAAATCATTCCAGATATATTGAACAGCAACCATTAGTTATTGAGAAAATGTTGAGTAAAAGATCCGAGTTGATTGAAAGCGGATATAGTGAAATATATTTTGAAAAACTAGAAAGAATATTATGTGACTTAGAAAAACAGGAAAATAAAACGAGATAAAACTACATTTTAGTAGTTTTTTTAGTTATATGTCATAATGAATAAGTGATAACCATATATTTAAATGAAGAAAGTAGGGAATATATGGAAAAAACGGAAATAATTAAAAGTATTTCACAAAGAACAGGTGGAGAAATATATTTAGGGGTAGTTGGAGCAGTTAGAACAGGGAAATCAACATTTATAAAAAAAGTTATAGAAAACTTAGTTGTTCCTAACATTGAAGATGAATATGAAAGAAAAAGATGCTTAGATGAAATCCCGCAATCCGCACAAGGAAAAACAATTATGACAACCGAACCTAAATTTGTGCCATCTAATCCAGCTAAGATTTGTATTGAAGAGTTTTCAACTAACGTGAAATTGATTGATTGTGTTGGTTATGTTATACCAGGCTCTAAGGGCCATGAAGATGATAACGGACCTAGAAGAGTCAAGACACCTTGGTATGATGAAGAAATACCTTTTGTTGAAGCTGCTGAAATAGGTACAGAGAAAGTTATAAAAGATCATTCTACTATTGGGATAGTTGTAACAACTGATGGATCAATTGGAGATATAGGAAGAGATAATTATATTGATGCAGAAAAAAGAGTTATTTCAGAATTAAAAGAAATTGGTAAACCATTTATAGTTGTATTAAATTCAGTACATCCGATGTTGCCAGAAACAGATAAATTAGCTGCTGATATGCGTTTAGAATATGATGTTCCAGTTATACCAATAAGTGTCGAAAATATGGCGGAAAGAGATATTTATGCAATATTAAAAGAAGCATTATATGAGTTTCCTATTGTTGAGGTTAACGTTCAAATGCCAGAATGGATTGCTTATTTATCGCCATCACATTGGCTAAAAAATATTTATATGGATAAAATTAAAGAAAGTGTTGTTGAGGTATCTAAGTTAAAAGATATAGAATATATAACTGGACATTTTCTAAATTGCGATTATATTAGTAAAGCATATTTATCTAATGTTGATACTTCTAGTGGAGAAGTTACTATTACTTTAAATGCGCCTAATGAATTATATAATACTGTTTTAAAAGATATAATTGGAATTGACATTACATCACGAGCAGAGTTACTTAATTTATTTCAGTCATATAATGAAGCTAAACTAGAATATGATCAAATAAAAACAGCCTTAAAAATGGTTAAAACAACGGGATATGGAGTAGCTAATCCAACATTAATGGATATGAAATTAGATACACCGGAAATTATTAAACAGGGAACAAGGTACGGTATAAAGCTAAAAGCAGTCGCACCATCGATTCATATGATAAGAGTAGATGTTGAGTCAACTTTTGAACCTATTATCGGAAGCGAGATACAAAGTAAAGAATTAATAAATTATTTGATGAAAGATTATGATATAAACCCAGCTAATATATGGAAGAGTGAAATATTTGGGAGAAGTTTAGATGTTATTGTTAAAGAAGGAATACAAGCTAAATTATCATTGACGCCAGAAAACGCAAGATATAAATTACAGCAAACATTATCTAAATTAGTTAATAAGGGTTCAGGTAGTTTATTTGCAGTAGTATTATAATAGTATTTATACTATTTTTTCTTGACCTACATATAATTTTAAGATAAACTTAATATGAGGTGAGTCTAATGAAAAAATATGAAATAGTTGTTGATGAAGATTGTTATTTTGGAATATTTGATACATTAAACAATAAAGACGTTTTAACAAGACGATTTGACAGCATAACTGCATGTAGTGATTCTGATGATAATTCATTATTTGAAGTTTTTATCGGAAAAGAGCGTGCTATATATAATGCAGAACTTAATAAAAACATTTTACCTTTTACATCAATTCCTTATATCTCTATTGGAAATAAGTGTATAATTGTAAATGGAAAAACAGTTTATGATGATGTAGGAAGAATATTAATAGATGGAGATTATAATATTTTATCAGTAATTGCTGATCAGTATATTTATTTGTACTTCCCAAAAGAACAGAGGTTTAATATATTTGATATAATTAATAAAGAAATGGCTTTTTGTGAATTTGGCGAGAGTTGTAAAGCTGTAAAATTTGATTTTAAAAACTATTTTATTTTAGAAAATTCTAATTGTGTTCAAATACATGATAGAGTTACTAAAAAAACATATATAATGTTTGGGCATGTGTTTGAAAATATAATTTCAGGAAAAAAAGACTATATGTTATTAAAGTCTTCTGAAACTGACTTAGTGAATTTATTTTATGATGGTGATATGGTAAGAAAAGATATTGAAAGTTATAAACAACTGAAAAAAAATAAATTATATTTAGTTATAGATGGACGCATAGATTTGTTTGATTGTGAGGTAGGAGTTAGTGCTATTCCTGAGGGAAGTTTATTACATGAAATTATATCATTTAATTTAATTAGTTTGGAAGAAGATGCAAGATTTAGCTTACTTAATTTAAAAACAAAAAGCATGTATAGATTAGATGATTTAAGTGTTCATTATAACAACGAAAAACACTTGTGTGAGGTGAATACTCCACTTGGTAAAAATATATATGATTCGAAAGATGATCGAATGATATTGCCGTGTTTAGTAAAAAAAATCACTTATGTTAATAATTTAAAAGAAGAATTGCAAATGAAGAAGAATTGTCAATTTAGTTATATCATTGTTGAACGAGAAAATGATAGTTTTGGTTATGATCTTAAAAAAAGAAAATTAACTACTAAAAAATATCCTTATTTTTGTACTTTGATTGGTAAATATGCAATTATGTCCCGAGGAGAATATATTATATCAGACGAAGAAGATATAATTATAGGCAGTAAAAAAGAAGTTTTATCATTGGTTGATGTGACTGGAAAAAATAGCACAGAAGATGTTTTATATAGTTCTATTTATGTTAATAATAGTGTAGCTATAATGAAAAATAAAAATGGTTATACTGCTATTTCTTTATATCCCTATTCAGTTATTGTTAAAGATTGTCCAAAGGTAGAATTAAAAGATGATAGAATAGTTTGTTATTTTTATAATGGAACAGTAGAAGTATTAATAGATGAAACTATGAATGATAATAGTTACCCACAGGAAAAGAAGATATGTTTAAAAAAGTAGCTCTATTTTTATAAAAATTAGTGAAAAAGTGGTTAAAACTATTAGAAAAGTATTGATTTAAGTTTTAAAAAGTGATATTCTTAGATTGTAAGGAAAATACTTACGAATAAAATATTAGGAGGTTTAAAATGACAAAACAAGAATTAGTTAATTTCATGGCTGAAAAAGCTGGATTATCAAAAGCAGATGCTACTCGTGCACTAGATGCAATGATGGAAGGTATCGTAGAAGGTTTAAAAACAGAAGGTAAAGTAGCGTTAACAGGATTATTAACATTTACTGCAAAAGATAAAGCAGAATCAACTGCTCGTAATCCAAGAACTGGTGAAACAGTTAAAGTTCCTGCAAGAACTGCTGTTACAGTTAAAGTTGGAGCTAAATTAAAAGCAGCTTTAAATTAAGGTTTATAAAACCTTTTTTTGTTTCTTAATAAATGTTATAATAGATATGGTGATTAATATGTATGAAAGTGCGTTAAAGCTGTTGCAAAAAATTACTGAGTTGGGATATGATGCTTATATTGTTGGGGGATATGCAAGAGATTTATATTTAGATATACCTAGCTATGATATTGATATTTGTACTAGTGCTAAAAAAGAGCAATTAAATGAAGTGTTTAATATTAAAAAATCGGCTTTTGGATGTAATGTAATTGAATTTGATAACTATGAATTCGAGGTTACTACATTTAGACGAGAATTAAGTTATAGCAAAAATCGGTATCCTAAGATAGAATATACTATTAGTTTAGATGAAGATTTATGTAGACGTGATTTTACGATTAATGCTTTATGTATTGATAGTAATGGTCAGTTTATTGATAAACTAAACAGTATTGGTGATATATCTAATAAAGTTATTAGGTGCATAGGCAATAGTGATAAGAAGATAGAAGAAGATGCATTAAGGATACTACGTGCTATAAGATTCGCAACGGTTTTGAACTTTAAAATAGATGATGAATTATATAATAGTATAAAGAAGTTTAAAACAAATTTACTATCATTAAATAAAAATAAAATAAAAGAAGAAATTAATAAAATTATGTTATCACCTAATTGTAATTATGGGATACAAATATTACAAGAGTTAGAGATCGATGTTTTGTTAAATATAAATATTACTTGAAATAATAAAGGAGAAAATATGAAACCAGTTATATTATGTATATTAGATGGTGTTGGGATTAATGAAAAAGAAAAAGGGAATGCTTATAAAATAGCCAATACACCTTTTTTAGATGAATTATTTTCTAAATATAGCCATAGTAAATTAGAAGCTAGTGGTGAATTGGTTGGATTACCACCGTTACAAATGGGGAATAGTGAGGTAGGTCATTCTAACATAGGGGCCGGAAGAATAGTTTATCAACCGATAGAACGAATAAACAATGATTTGAATAAGAATTTTTATGATAATAAAAATATTTTAGAAATATTTGATTATGTTAAGAAAAATAATGTTAAATTACACTTAATGGGATTAGTAAGTGACGGTGGGGTTCATAGTAGTATGAAACATATTGAGGCGCTTATTAAAATGTGTGAGAATAATAATATTAAACCTTATATTCATGCTTTTACAGATGGTAGAGATACATTGCCTACTAGTAGTTATAAGTTTTTATCTAAGTTAAATGAAAATTATATTGCTAGTATATCAGGGAGATATTATGCTATGGATAGAGACAATCGCTATGACCGTGTTGAAAAAGCTTATAATATGTTAATTGGTAATGGAAAAACATATAATTCAGCTAAAGACGCAATAGATATTAACTACAATAACAACGTAACCGATGAATTTATCGAACCGGGATTAATAAAAAAAGATGGCGTTATTGAATCTAATGATGCTATTATATATTTCAATTTTAGACCAGATCGAATTAGAGAACTGGCTAGTGCATTTACTAATGTTGAATTTAATGGTTTTGAAAGAACATTTTTAAATATAAAACTATTAACTTTAATGCCTGTTAGTGATGAGGTTATATGTACAAATGCCTATGGATATTTGAATATTGAAAATACATTAGGTGAAGTAATAGCTAATAATGGTTTAAAGCAATTAAGAATAGCTGAAACCGAAAAGTATGCCCATGTTACTTACTTTTTAGATGGTGGGAAAGAGTTGAAACTTAAAAATTGTGATAGAGTTTTAATGCCATCACCTAAGGTCGCAACATACGATTTGAAACCTGAAATGTCAGCTTATGAAATAACTGAAAAACTGCTTAGTATTATGCATAATTATGATTTTATTATATTAAATTTTGCTAATGGAGATATGGTCGGACACACTGGTGATTTAAATGCGGCTATTAAAGGTGTTGAAACATTAGATGAGTGTGTTGCAAAAATATATAATAATTTAGATGGGACTTTAATAATTACAGCAGACCATGGAAATTGTGAAGAAATGATAGATGATGACGGAAATATATTAACTAGTCATACAACTAATAAAGTACCGTTTTTAATCACAAAAGATGTAAAGGTAAGAGATGGTAAATTAGCAGATATCGCACCAACTATTTTAAAATTATTGAATATTAAAATACCTCCTGAAATGGAAGGGATTAGTTTAATTGATTAATCACACAATAGTGTGGTTTTTATTTTAATTATAAAAAAATGTAATAAAAAAAGGAAATAGTTCATTTTCGTCCTATATAACTAGTAGAAGGAGGTGAGTATGAAGTACTATTTAAGTAACGATGTTGTGTTTAAAATATTTTTTAGAAGAAGAATCGATTTATTAACTATTTTAATAAATGAAGTCTTGAATTTTAATATTAAAGAGGACGATATAGAATTTATTAATAATGATGAATATGGTGATACTCCAAATGAAAAAATCGGAATTATTGATATGTCAATTAGGTTAAATAATGGAGAAATTGTTATAGTTGAGTTTCAAAATGTGGCAAAAGATAACTTAGTAGAAAGATTTTTATATTATGTAGATAAAAAGTTTGAACATCAAGTTAAAAGAGGACAAACTTATAATAATATTAAAAATGTGTATGGTATATTTCTCATTAATGATAAAGATGAAAATTTTCCGTATTTATTTACAAGACTAAATATCTATGATACAATTAACAACAGACAGTTATGTAGAAAAATAAAAGAATTAAATGTAATTAACTTAACAAAATTAATAGAACATAAGAAATATGAGTTTAGTCATAAGTTAGTTAATTTTTTAAAGTTTTTAAAATCTACTAGTGAAAGAGAGTTGATTGAATTGACTGTAAATAATGATGAATTAGAAAGCGCACTAAAAACATTAAAAGAAATAAACGCTGATGAAAAATTAAGAAGTTATTTAGATGCAATTGAAGTAGAAGAGTTTACTAGGAATACTGATAGAGAATTAGCTTTAAAAGAGGCACAACACCAAGGGCATAAGCAAGGAATTGAACAAGGAATTGAACAAGGAATTGAACAAGGAATTGAACAAGGAAAAACTCAAAGTAAAAAAGAAATAATTTTGAATATGTATAAAAACGGATTAGATTTAAGTTTAATTTCTAAATCTACCGGTTTAACGGAGAAAGAAGTAAATAGTATAATCACACAATAGTGTGTTTTTATTTTGATGTTGATAGTGTAATTAATATTACTTAATTGGATATAAAAAGACAGAATTTAATATTTTGAACCTTTTATAATCTTAATAGTTACATTTTCATAGGTTTTTTGTTAAAAAAAACTATTTTTTATGTTAAAATATATACAGGTGATTTATATGAAAGAAACAAGAACAAGGTTTGCTCCGTCTCCAACGGGTTTTATGCATGTTGGTAATCTTAGAACAACTATCTTTTCTTATTTGATTGCAAAAAGAAATAATGGTAAATTTATTTTAAGAATCGAAGATACTGACCAAACAAGACAAGTTGAAGGAGCCATAGATTTTATTTATGATACTTTAAAATTATGTGATATTAAGATTGATGAGGGGCCTAATAATGCTGGGGCAGTAGGCCCTTATATTCAAAGTGAAAGATTAGAAATTTATCAAACTTATGCACATAAACTGGTTGAAGAAAATAAGGCTTACATATGTTTTTGTGATGAAGAAAGATTAAATGAATTAAGAGAAGAAGCAACAGCGAATAAAATAGCATTTCTATATGATCGTAAATGTAAAGATTTACCGAGTATAGAAGTTGCTGAACGAATCAAAAATGGTGAGAAGTATGTGATAAGACAAGCCATGCCGACAACGGGTGTTACTATTTATGATGATTTAGTTTTTGGAAAGATTTCAGTTGATAATAAAATTTTAGAAGATCAAATTTTATTAAAAAGTGATGGGTATCCAACTTATAATTTTGCGAATGTAGTGGATGATCATTTAATGAATATAACAGATGTAGTAAGAGGTAATGAATATTTAATGTCAACACCAAAGTATAATTTACTTTATGATGCCTTTGGTTTTGAAAAACCAAACTATATTCATGTAGCAATGGTTTTAGGTAGTGATGGTCAGAAACTTAGTAAACGTAACGGAGATGCTTCATTTATGGATTTATATAATTTAGGCTATATTCCAGAAGCAATTGTTAATTATCTAGTTTTATTAGGATGGAGTCCTGAATCTAATCAAGAAATATTTTCATTAGATGAACTAATTAAGGAGTTTGACCCAACTAGAATAAGCAAATCCCCGTCAACATTTGATTTAAAAAAACTAAATTGGGTAAATGCTCATTATGTTAAGAAATTAGATTTAGAATCGCTGTTAAAAATTACTGTTCCACATTTAGAAAAAGCTTATGATTTAAGTTCTAAAACTGATGAATGGGTAAAACACTTAGTAAGTATTTATCAAAATCATATAAGTTTTGGTAATGAGATTGTTGATGAGACTAGTTTATTTTTTAATGAAAGCATCATTTTAAATGAAGAATGCCAAGAATTTATGAATCAAGATGGTGTAGCAACTACCATTAATGTTTTTAAAGAAGAAATCGAAAAGATTGAAGATTGGACAGTTGAAAATATAAGTAATGCCATTAATATGGTTAAAGAAAAAGCTAATGTAAAAGGGAAAATGCTATTTATGCCACTTAGAATTAAAGTCTCAGGGTTAATGCATGGACCTGAGTTACCAGATACTATTTACTTAATTGGGAAGGAAACAATTTTAAGTAGATGTTCAAAATAGGAAATGTTTTAATTAAAAACAAAATAATTTTAGCTCCAATGGCAGGTATTAGTAATTCTGCTTTTAGAAAGATTGCCAAAGAGATGGGGGCAGGATTAGTAGTTTGTGAAATGGTTAGCGATAAAGCAATATATTACGGTAGTAAAAAAACTATTGATATGCTTTATATGGAAGAAGCAGAAAGGCCAATCTCACAACAAATATTTGGTTGTGATGTAGAGTCGTTTGTTTATGCGGCTAAATATATTTACGAAAACATGAAACCTGATATTATAGATATTAATATGGGGTGTCCTGTTCCTAAGGTTGCTTTAAGAGCGCAAGCAGGAAGCAGTTTACTTAAAAATCCAAATAAGGTTAAAGAAATAGTAGAAGCAGTTGTAAATGCTATTCCTATTCCTGTAACAGTAAAAATAAGAAGTGGTTGGGACTTTAACAGTATAAATGCAGTTGAGATTGCTAAAATATGTGAAAGTGCTGGCGCTTCTGCTATAACGGTTCATGGAAGAACTAGAAGTCAAGGCTATTCAGGAAAAGCTGATTGGAATATTATTAAGCAAGTGAAAGAATCTGTTAATATACCTGTAATTGGCAATGGTGATATTACAAGCAAATATGATGCGAAAAACATGTTAGAACAAACTAACTGTGATGCCGTTATGATTGGAAGAGGTGTTTTAGGTAATCCTTGGTTAATTAAAGAATGCCTTGATTACTTAGAGGACATAGAAACAGAAGAAGTAAAATTAGAAGATATTAAAAAAATGATTGAAAAGCATTTAGAATATTTATTAATATTTAAAGAAGAGAAAACAGCTATTTTAGAAATGAGAACACAAGTAGCTTATTATTTGAAAAAAATACCTAATGGTAATAAGGTAAAACCATTATTTATGAAAGTTGAAAGTAAGTTAGAGTTTTTAGAATTATTGAGAACAATTTAGGGGGATTTATGGAAATAGAACAAATTAGAAAGTTAGAAGTTAATGGAAATGCTTTTAAAATAATAAATTATGATGATAGTATTACAATTGTACCAATAACAGAATATACACTATCAGAGATTAGAAATTATCTTACAAATGTACTAGCAAAAAAAATGGTTGATTATTTTCAATTGAGGACTGCTATCTACAATAATTTTAAAGCCAATCTTATCAAACACATACTTAGTTCTGCTGTTATATTATCACTAGGTTTTGCTAATTTAGCAACGCCTGTATTTACTTTGATTTTAGCAATATATATATGTATAGCTTTAAGAGATACATATAATTCAAGAATTTTAAATGGTCAATATATGTATGGGGCGGAAGATTTAGGATTATCATATGAGAATGCTAAAAATATTCTAGGGAACTTAAACCAAATTGAAGAAAGTTTAAGCTTAATTAAGACAACAGAAGAAGCAGAAAAGTTACTAATAGAGTTAAAACAAATAAAAGAAGAATTAGATGAAGCACATAGTAATGATAAAAAAATAACACTTAATAAAGGAGGGAAAAAATGAGAGAATTTTCAGAACAAGAGTTAGTTAGACGTTCTAAATTAAACGAACTTATAAATAAAGGAATTGATCCTTTTGGTTCAAAATTTGATATAACAACTAATTCAAAAGAATTAAATGAGTTATATGGTGAAAAAACAAAAGAAGAATTACATGATAATGAAATTGAAGTAGTTATTGCCGGTCGTATTATGACAAAAAGAGGAAAAGGGAAAGCCGGTTTCTTTCATATTCAAGATAAATTTGGGCAAATTCAAATTTATATTAAAATTGATAATGTTACTGAATTACAATATGAACTATTTGAAAGTGCTGATTTAGGTGATATAGTAGGTATTAAGGGAATTGTTATGAAAACTAATATGGGTGAATTATCAGTTAAAGCAACAGAGTATACTCATTTAACAAAAGCCTTAAAACCTTTACCAGAAAAATTCCACGGTTTAGTTGATGTTGAAGAAAGATTTAGAAGAAGATATGTTGATTTAATTGTTAATGAAGAAGCTCGTAAAGTGGCATTTATGAGACCTAAAATTATTAGAGCAATTCAAAATTATTTAGATAATTTAGGATATTGTGAAGTTGAAACACCAGTATTACAACCTATTTTAGGAGGAGCTGCTGCAAGACCATTTATAACACATCATAACACTTTAAATATGGAATTTTATTTGAGAATAGCAACAGAACTACCTTTAAAAAGATTAATCGTAGGTGGAATGGATGCAGTTTATGAAATAGGCAGATTATTTAGAAATGAAGGTATGGATAAAAATCATAATCCAGAATTTACAACAATAGAGGTATATAAAGCATACAGCGATATGGAAGGTATGATGGATTTAACTGAAAATATTATTGGTGAAGTTGCTAAAAATGTATTAGGAACTTATGATATTAATTGGAAAGGCCACAATATATCATTAAAACCTAATTTTAAAAGAGCGCATATGGTTACTTTAATTAAAGAACAAACAGGAGTTGACTTCTTTCTAGATATGTCATTAGAAGAAGCAAAAGATATTGCTAAAAAGCATCATGTAGAAATCGAGCCACATTATTTATATGGACATATAGTAAATGCTTTTTATGAACAATTTGTTGAAGAAACAATAATCGAACCAACATTTGTATTTGGGCATCCAGTTGAAATCTCACCACTTGCCAAAAAAGATAGTAAAGATCCTAGATTTACTCAAAGATTTGAACTATTTATTTGTGGGGATGAGTACGCTAATGCCTTTACTGAATTAAACGATCCAATTGATCAATATGAAAGATTTGAAGCGCAACTTAAAGAAAAAGAACTAGGTAATGATGAGGCTAATGATATGGATATTGACTACGTTGAAGCCTTAGAATATGGACTACCACCAACAGGTGGAATGGGAATGGGTATTGATAGACTAGTAATGATGATTACTAATTCGGAAACTATTAGAGAAGTTATATTATTCCCACATATGAAAAATAAAAATTAGGAGTTTATATGAAAAAAATATTTTATTTAATATTATTTGCATTTTTATTTATACCTATTAGTTATGTTAGTGCGGAA
>CAYJPP010000006.1:0-13611 GCA_964372175.1 uncultured Muribaculaceae bacterium | reverse complement strand
TTATTTAATATTATTTGCATTTTTATTTATACCTATTAGTTATGTTAGTGCGGAAGAAGCTGTTTGTTATTATGGTGATGATAAGAATTATGTTCAATATACTATTAAAAGCAATTTAGATGTTGATGTTGAATATGAAACACCACATATAAACGTTAACAGAGTTACATTACTTTCAAATGTTAATGGGATTAATTTTTATAAAGAAGAAACAACTTCGTTGTTTTGTCCAGAAGTATTGCGAGCGCATCATTTGGCATCGGATGATACTATTGTCACTGGATATAGTTTTAAAAATGAAACAGCAACATTATATAGTCATGATGATTTAGAATTAAATTATGCTAAAAGTACAGATACATTTATACTTAGTAATTCAGATAATTTTCAATGTAGTTATACATCAGATTTTGTATATGATATTTCAGTAACTGTTGATCTGAAAAAGAATTCTGATAATGATATCGATGTTAATTATACACTATCAGATCCTAGTTATTTATTCCCTAATAAGCCTGCTGCTAGTGAATTCGTGAATAATGATAGGTTTTATTGTAAACCAGGAGTATTGGTTTGTATTGGTCAAGCGCTGGATAAAAAATGTGAGATAAGTTTTGTCAACCAAGAGGACGAGGAATATGATACAGGAGATGAAATTGAAGAAAAACAAACTGGTTTAACAAACGCGAGATTTAAAGGCTTAGTTGGTCAAGTAATGCATGTTCTAGGGCAAAGCGGAGTTAATGTTGTATATCCAACCACGGAAGGTAAATACAGTGGGATGGTTTTTAATCCTACTACATTTCCTCCTGCAAACATAGATGTTTGTACTGGTAATGAATGTAAAAATGCCCCTAGTTACTATATTGAACAATCAATAAGAGAAGTTTCATCCTATTGTAACACAATATATACTGCATATGGTGCGAATAGTAAAACTGTTGAACTTGATAGAGTTAATGAATGTATTGATTTTAATGAGTTTTATGTTTATTTAGAGAAAAATGGTTATGTTAATGATTTAACTAGTGGTTGTGGTTTTGTTTCATCTGAATTAAGAGATTTCTTAGATATGTTTTTAACCATAGTTATGATTTTAGCCCCATTAATAGCAATTGTTTTAGGGATTTTAGATTTTGTTAAAGTTGTTGCTAGTGGTGATGCTGATAAGGAACTTAAAAAAGCGTTTAAAAACTTTATGACAAGAGTTGGGATGGCCGCACTATTATTAATAATACCAATTATTTTGGCATTCTTACTAGATGTATTTATGGAAGCCCAACCAGGTTATGATTCAGAAGATCCGTTCTGTTCGGTATTTAATTTTGATGAATCAACCGTAGAAAAAGTTGGAGATGAGTAATGAAAATATATATAGTTAGACATGGTGAGACAGTTGAAAACGCTAATGACTGTTTAGTAGGAAGGTTAAATAGTTCTCTAACTGAAAAAGGTGTTGAACAAGCAAAAGTAGTTAGAGATATGTTTAAGGATAAAAAGATTGACTTAATAGTTTCATCAACACTAGATAGATGTAAACAAACAGCTGAGGTTATCAGTAATAATAAATTAGAAATTATTTATACAGATAAGTTATTAGGTAGAGATCACGGTGAATTTACAGGAGTTAGTAAAAAATCTATTGACTTTGATAAGTATTGGAATTATAATTTAAATATCCAATATGAAAGAGCTGAAAGTGTTAAAGGATTATATGATAGAGCAGCTAGTGTGATTGAAGAACTAAAAGAAAAATATAATGATAAAAATATAATTATAGTAACTCATAGTGGAGTTGTAAGAGTGCTTTATTACTATTTTAAAGGTATTCCAAAAGATGGGATTTTAAGTGAAGTAGAAATAAAAAATTGCTCAGTTTATGAATACGAAATATAGGAGGAAAAATGAAAATAATATCAATTAATGCTGGTAGTTCATCATTAAAATTTCAAATGTATGAAATGCCAGAAGAAAAAGTTTTAGTATCAGGAGTTTTTGAAAGAATCGGATTAGAAAGTGGTTTATATACTTTAAAATTTGATGGTAATAAAATAAAAAAAGAAACTGTTTTAGAAAATCATTCAAAAGCAGTTGAAATATTAATTAATGAATTATTAGAAAATAAAATAGTTGATTCATTAGATGAAATTAAAGGTGTAGGACATAGAGTTGTACATGGTGGGAGTGAGTACGCTAAGTCAGTAATTATTGATGATGCTGTTGAGGCTACTATTAAAAAACTTATCCCATTAGCGCCGCTACACAATCCAGCTAATTTAACTGGTATAAACGCATTTAAAGAACAATTAAAAGATGCGGTTGTTGTAGGTGTATTTGATACTGCATTCCATCAAACTATGGAAAAAGAACAATTTGTTTATGGTGTACCATATGAATGGTATGAAAAACATGGAGTTAGAAGATATGGCTTCCACGGAATTAGTCATGACTATTTAACTAATATGTTAAAAGAAGAATTAAATAAAGAAAATATTAATGCAATTACATGTCATTTAGGTAATGGTGGTTCGATTAGTGCAATTAAAAATGGTAAATGTTTTAATACTAGTATGGGTTTTGCTCCTAATGCTGGGTTAATTATGGGGACTAGATCTGGTGACATAGATACAGCTATTATTCCATATATTATGGATCAAGAAAATTCATCATTAGAGAGTGTTATGAATGAATTAAATAAAAACTCTGGGTATTTAGGTATAAGTGGAATTAGTAGTGATTCAAGAGATATTGAAGATGGGATTAAAGACGGTAATGAAAGATGTATTTTAGCTCAAAATTTATTTGTAAATAGAGTTGTTGATTATATTGCTAAATATTATGTGCAACTAGAAACAGTTGATGCAATTTGTTTTGGTGGTGGTATTGGAGAAAATGCTGCTGGTACTAGAAGTGAAATACTAAATAAATTAAAATGTTTTGGTATTGAAGTAGACGAAGATGCTAATAATGTTAGAGGAGAATTTACTTTGATCACATCTAAAAACTCAAAAATCCCTTGTTATTTAATACCGACTGATGAAGAGGTTATGATTGCAAGAGAAACTTATAAATTTATAAAATAAAAGGATTTCAATTAAGAAATCTTTTTTTTCGAATATAAATATGATGCAATAGCGGCAGTTATAGGAACAGCTATTAAGATCCCGATACTACCAATAACGGCTTGGCTAATCTCAACTGCAATCATCTCCATATTAAATAAATTAAGTGGACTTTTAGTATATGTGGTTAATAATAACACTATCGCAATTGAACTACCTATATAAGCTAATATTAAAGTATTAGTCATTGTTCCAATAGCGTCTTTTCCTATATTCATTCCAGATGTGAATAGTTTTTTAAATTCAATTTTTTTCATATGACTTGCTATCTCGTGTATAGAAGATGAAATGGTCATAGATACATCCATTATTGCTCCTATTGCTCCAATAATAATACCACTCCATACTAAGGCCACTAAATCAATTGGTTGCTCTAATAACGAAAGGTATATATAATCAGAATCAAGTATACCGGTTAGTTTCAAAAGCGAGTTAAATATGAAAGCTAATATACCTGTTATAATAACTCCGCCAATATTACCGGCAATAGCGCCTAGTGTTTTTTTATTATAGCCATTAATTAAAATTAAACTAATAGTTATGATAAATATAGAAACAATCATTGTTAATATATATATGTTAAACCCACTAAGTATAGCAGGTATGTATACTAAAAATATTGATAAACAAGTAAACAATAATGCAAGAATAGTATGTAATCCTTTTTTCTTACCAATTAAAACTATTAATCCTAAAAACAATAAGCATAAAAAAATTAAAGCTGGGATTTTATTATATCCTGCAAAGTACCAAGTGCCACTAGATTCTGTTATTAAAATTTTATCTCCAACTTTGACATCATCATTAACAAATCCATTGCCAACATCTTGTGATTGAATACCAGAAACAACTGTATCTTTTAAATGACCTAGTTTTAATTCGGCTGTGAAGTGAATGTTCTTATCATTCAAACTGGAATTAGTCATACTAGGATTTGTATCTATATTATCAATTGATAATATTTCTCCAATATTAAATAATTGAGTATCATTTAATTGATTTGGAGAATTAGTTATTATAGCCCCAATAATAATAAATAAACAAGCAACAACAATAGTTGATATGTATATAATTCTTTCTTTCATTTTACCACCTATTATTTAGTATAACATAAAATATGTTTTTGATAAAGATTGATATTTAAATTAAAATAAGTTATAATACTGTATATAGAAAGTGTGAATTATGATAACAAAAAAAATTCTTAAAAAAATAAAAAAATACAATGATATAGTTATAGCTAGGCATATTGGTGCGGATCCAGACGCACTTGGATCTTCGATTGCTTTAAAGGAAATAATTTTGGCTAATTTTCCTAAAAAAAATGTATATGTAGTCGGAAATCCTGCTGCTAGATTTAAATTTATGGGTGATTTAGATAAATTGCCAGAAGATTGTAAAAATGCATTGTTAATAGTAACTGATACCCCAGATAAAAAAAGAATTGAAGGGGCAAAACCAGAATATTTTGATTATACAATAAAAATAGATCATCATCCTTTTGTTGAAGAATTTGGTGAATTAGATTGGATTGATGACACTGCTTCATCGGCTTGTCAAATGATAATAGAGTTTGTTCAAGATAATAATCTAATAATTACAAAAGAAGCAGCAGAAAAACTTTTTTTAGGTCTCACATCTGATACAGGAAGATTTTTATATGACTACACGACTGCTAAAACATTCGATTTAGTATCATGGATAATTAAAAAAACAGATATAGATTTTACTTCTTTATATCAAAAATTATATTTAAGAAATTTTAATGATATTAAGTTTTCGGCTTTTATTACAATGAATTTAACTATAACAGAAAATGGATTAGCTTATATAAAATTAGATAGTAAAACATTAAAAGAATATAATGTAGATTCATCGACGGCTGGTAATTTAATAAATACATTTAATTTAATAAACGAATTTTTTGTAATAATACTTTGTTCAGAGGATGTAGCCAATAATTATATTAAATGCTCTATTAGGTCAAGAGGTCCTATTGTTAATCAAGTTGCCGCTAATTTTAACGGTGGTGGGCATGCAATGGCTAGTGGAGCAAAACCAAAAGATTTTGAAGAAGTAGATAAACTAATCGCTCAACTGGATGAAGTTTGCAAAAACTACGGGGGCTAATATGAATGAAAAAGTAATTGAAATTTTAAAAGATAAAACATTAAATATTTCTAATGTTTTGCTTAAAAATTATAAAAAACTAAATATAACAGATAGTGAGTTTATTTTACTTATTTATCTTCTTAATAATGATATATGCTTTAATCCAAAAGAAATAAGTAAAGATTTAAGTGTTTCAATAGAAAATGTTATGGATTATATTTCGTCTTTAAGTAGCAAAGGAATATTGAAAATTGATTTGACAAAAGGAAGAGTAAAAGAAGAATATATTAATTTAGAAGGATTATATAATAAACTTTTTTTTCTTTTGGTTAAAGGTGAAGAAAAAAAATCTACTAATATATTTGATATATTTGAAAAAGAGTTTGGAAGAACACTATCTCCAATGGATTTTGAAATTATTTCATTGTTACAAAAAGATAATAGTGATGAGTTAATTATTTTAGCGCTAAGAGAAGCTGTATTTAATGGAGTATCAAATTTACGATATATCGATAAAATATTACATGAATGGGGAAAAAAGGGTATAAAAACCGAAGAAGATATTATAAAGGATAAAAAAAACTTTGAAAGTAAAAAATCAAATAAGAAACTATTTGATTACGACTGGTTAAATGAACGAGATAGTTGATTATTTAGATAAAATATTACCTAACGCTAAATGTGAACTTAATTATACTCATGACTATGAGTTTTTGATTGTAATTATGTTAAGTGCTCAAACAACTGATAAAAGAGTAAATGAAGTTTCAAAAGTATTATTTAATAAATATAAAACAGTTGAAGAATTAAGTATAGCTGATATTAAAGATATTAAAAAAATAATTCATCCATTAGGTACTTATAATGTTAAAGCTAAGCACGTTATTGATATAGCTAACATTTTAAAAAATTATGATGTTGTACCAAATGATAGAAATTTATTAGAATCTTTACCAGGTGTTGGAAGAAAAACGGCTAATGTATTTTTAAGTAATATTTATAACGAGCCTTGTATAGCTGTTGATACGCATGTTAGTAGAGTAAGTATAAGATTAGGCCTTGCTAAGAAAAATGATGATGTTTTAGTTATTGAAAAAAAATTAAATAAGGCTTTTAAAAAAAATCAATTACAAACACTTCATCACCAACTTGTTTTATTTGGAAGATACTATTGTAAAGCGAAGAATCCTTTGTGCGATACATGCGAATTAAAGAAAAGATGTAAGTATAAAATTTGATTTTTTATAAATATGTGATATTATATAGGCGGTGATTTTATGGATTTAACTGCGTATTATAGATTTCAAGGCGGGAATAGCAAAGAAATGTATAATGTTACTAGGCAAACTTTTGGGATTTCCGATTTTGATAAATATGTTTATTTGTCTGCTTCTTTAAAACATCATCAATATTTTACAGGTAAAAGAGTAAGACAAGTATTATCGGCAATATCTAGTGAAGAATTAGGACTCATTGTTTCAAAAAATAATATGCGTGATAATGAACAATATCGTAGTTTTAAGAATCTGATATTACATAGCCCCAATTTAGGGAGTCTTAAATCATTAAAACTATATACAATACCCTATTTAGCGGAAATGTTACAATTTAATAGTAGATTTCAAAGTTCCTCTAAATGTAAACCATATACTGTTGAACGAGTTGATCGACGTGTTTTTAACGGTGGGTATGGATTGTGTAAAGAGTGGTTAGAATTATTTGATAAATTGACGTTGTGTTGTTCTGTGAAAAAAATAACAAGAGAAGATATGATATTTTTTCTGCAAAATTTAAGATATAAACTTGAAGCCAAAGAAAATGCAATTAACTTGAAACATGAGGGAACATCAAAACTAATTATATCTGAAAATATAGCTGACCCATTTTTCAAATACCAAATCATTGAAGCATTTGAAAAATTAATTGATAAGGGGTTAATAATTGATGGTGATATGTTAGAAAGTAGTGCGGAAGTTGGAAAACAACTGGTTAAGTCTTATTTACAAGAACGAGAAAAATTATTAAGAGATATTAAAATAGTATAGGAGAGATATTATGTTTATAGATGAGGTAAAATTACAACTTATTGCTGGTCCGGGTGGAGATGGATGTATGGCTTTTAGACGAGAAAAATATGTTGAAATGGGTGGTCCATTTGGCGGTTCCGGTGGGAAAGGTTCAGATATTATTTTTAAAGTTGATGAAGGTTTAAATACATTGGTCGATTTAAGATATAAAAAACAAATAAAAGGTGATAAGGGTGATAATGGTCTAGGCAAAGGGAAACACGGAGCTATGGCTGATGACATTATAATCAAAGTTCCACTTGGAACTGTTATAACTGATATGGATACTAATTTAATTATTGCTGACTTGACTAAAAAAGAAGATGAAATTGTAGTAGCTAGTGGTGGACGGGGAGGAAGAGGAAATATTGCTTTTGCTACCCATGCTAATCCCGCGCCGGCTTACTGTGAGGCTGGCGAACCGGGCGAAGAAAGAAATATAAAAATAGAATTAAAATTATTAGCTGATGTTGGTTTAGTTGGAATGCCATCAGTTGGTAAATCAACAATTATCTCAGGAATATCTAACTCTAAACCTAAAATAGCAGCCTATCATTTTACCACTTTAAAACCTAATTTAGGTGTAGTTAAATCAAGCGATTCATCATTTGTAGTTGCCGATTTACCAGGATTAATTGAAGGGGCATCTAATGGAGATGGTTTAGGGGACCAGTTTTTAAAACATATTGAAAGAACAAGAGTTATAGCTCACGTTATTGATATGGGATCGTTTGAAGGGAGAAACCCTTATGAAGATTATGAAACTATTAATAAAGAATTAATTAATTTTAATGAAAAAATATTGGAAAAACCACAAATAATAATTGCTAATAAAATGGATATAGCAGGAGCTGATATTAATTTAAAACAATTTAAGGAAAAAGTTAAAGATATTGAAATATTTGAAGTTGAAGCTTTGACTAAACAAGGCTTAAATAAAGTTATTGAACATTTAGCTTTAATGTTATCGAAAATAGAAAAGCATCCATTATATGAGGAAGAGAAATTTGAAAGTCATGTGTTATATAAATTTAAATATGAAAAACCTTTTACAATTAAGAAAGATAATTTAACATGGGTTGTAACAGGTAAGGAAGTTGAGAAATTACTTAGAATGACAAAATTTAATACTGATGAAGCAGCAGCTAGATTTGCTTTTAAATTAAAAAAAATCGGGGTTGATGAAGAATTAGAAAAATTAGGTGCCAAAGAAGGCGATACAGTGAGAATATTAGATTTTGAATTTGAATACAAAGTGTGATTTATGAGTAGGAGATATGGGAAACACTTGTTTGTAGAACAAGTTGATGCTGATACAAAAGAAGATAAATTAAAAAATAGTTACATTGAAGACAATTTACCCATAGGAAAAGTAGATGCTTCAATTTGTACATACTTTTACAATTTTTTAATAGGTAAGACTAACTCTTTGCCAAATATTAATGCATTAATAGCTTATATTTTGAAACAAAATTATGCTACTATTTCATTATCAGCTGGATTAAAATTAGAAAAAATTAATAATAACGGACTTAAATTAAAGTATATTGATATAGTATCGGATAAAGTTGAACTAGAATTTATAATTACAGTTGATGAAAGTTTAGTATCTGTTGAAGGGTATAAAATATCAAAAAGCAAATGTTTAAAATTAAGAAAAGAAGAAACACCAACTGAATTTGAAAGATCTAGATGGCTATATATACAAAAATACTTAAAAAAAATAGTAGATGAAATGGTTTGTATTTATACACAAGAAGAAATTATGGAAGATAAAACAAAATAATTTCTTTTTTATTGTTTTAACATTGACATAATCACTATAAAAAATATATAATTATAATAGGAGATGATTAAAATGACATATCATTTTGTTGGTATTAAAGGGGCAGGAATGAGTGCATTAGCGCAAATTATTTTTGACTTAGGGTATAAAGTTCAAGGCAGTGATAAGGAAGATTATTTCTTCACACAAGATAAATTAGTTGAAAGAAATATTCCTTTATATTCATATTCTGAAAAAAATATAAAAGAAGAATTAATTATAATTCAAGGTAATTCTATTTCAGATGAACATGAAGAAATTATTAAAGCTAATGAGTTACATCTTAAAATATATACATATCAAGATATGTTAAAGAAATTAACTAAAATGTATAAAACTATAACAATTGCTGGTTGTCATGGTAAAACAACTACAACTTCAATGTTGTCACATGTAGTAAATAATATTAAAGGGTGTAATTATTTAATTGGAGATGCCACTGGTTATGCAGAAAAAGAAAACGAATATTTTGTTTTAGAAGCATGTGAGTATAAAAGACATTTCTTAAATTATCTTCCTTATTATGCTGTTATAACAAATATAGATTTAGACCATACTGATTATTTTAAAAATATTGATGATGTTATTTCAGCATATCAAGAATATGTTAAATTAGCAGAAAAAATGGTTATTTTATGTGGTGATGACCCATATACACATTTATTAGAATCAAATGTTCCAATGTTTTATTATGGATTAAATGAAGATAATGATATAATTGCTAAGGATGTCGAATACACAACAACAGGAACAAGTTTTGATGTGTTTGTTGAAGAAAATTACTATGGTCATTTTGAACTTCCGATATTTGGAAAACACATGTTATTAAATGCGTTAGCTGTTATTGGAATTTGTTATTATGAGAGACTTGAAGTAAAAGATGTTGTTAAACACTTTAAAACATTTGAAGGTGCAAAGAGAAGATATGCTGAAACAGTAGTTGGAACAAATGTTTTGGTTGATGATTATGCTCATCATCCAACAGAAGTTAAAGCAACTATTAAAACAACAAAACAAAAATATCCAGATAAAAAAATAGTGGCTGTATTCCAACCACACACATATTCTAGAACAGAAGAGTTTAAAGATGATTTTATTGAAGTGTTTGAAACAATCGATTATTCATATATATTAGATATTCACCCTTCGAGAGAAAAACAAGAAGATTTTCCTAATATTACAAATAAAATAATAACATCAGAGTTAAAAAATAGTGAAACTATAACTGTTGATAATATAGATAAACTTTTAAAATGGGAAAATACTATTTTGTTATTTATGAGTCCTAATGATTTATCAGATATAGAAAACAAGTATATTGCAAGTAAAAACGACTAAAATAGTTGTTTTTTTCATATTCTTTAAAAAAAATCATATATTTTAATGTGTAAGGAGGATAAAATGAAAAAGACAGTACCATTAACAAAAGAAATTAAGTTTGATACAAATATAGCAGAAGTTACTTCAATTGCCTTAGATCATGATTTAAGTAAAGAAGGAAATGAGGTTATTGGGACATTAGTTGTAAGTGGCAGCTATAAAATGAATGATGTCAGTATTAACGTAGAAGAATTCAAACACAATATCCCTGTAAATATTGAGTTAAGTGATCATTATGATTCGTCTAAAATGCTAATAGAAATTGATGATTTTTATTATGAAATTATAGATAGTAAAGGATTGAATGTTAATATTGAAATTGGATTAAATAACTTGTTTGAAAAAGAATTGATTGAAAGAAAAATAGAAGTATTAGAAGAAGTAGAGGAAATTGAAGAGATAAAAGAGTTTGAAGAGAAAAAAGAAGAAAGAATGGAAATAAGTGAAGTAAAGACATTATTTGATAGTTTTGATGAATCGGTTGAAACCTATTCAACTTATAAGGTTTATATTATAAAGGAAAATGATAATATTGAAAGTATAATGCTAAACTATAATGTTAGTAAAGATATTTTAGAACAGTATAACGATTTATCTGATTTAAAAATTGGCGATAAAATAATAATACCTAATGTATTAGATGATAAAGATTAGTGAAATATTAAAAAAATGTGAATTAAAGCCCTACCGCTATACAACTACTGGAAAAGTAACAATGGTTGATACTAGTAGAGGGCGTTTTGTTATTAAAACTAAGAAAAATAATGAGGTATTAGAATACTTACAATCTAGGGATTTTAATTATTTTCCCAAAGTTATAAGTTTAGATGATGATTTAGAAATTACAGAATTTGTTGATGAGATTAACTATCCCTTGGAACAAAAAATGAGTGATTTAATTAATTTATTAGGTTTGCTTCATGCTAAAACAACACATTATAAAGAGGTTAACTTCGATGAATATAAAGAAATATACGAAGATATAACTAATAACATTGAATATTTATATAGTTATTATATAGATCATATTACTCTAATTGAAAGTAAAGTATTTATGTCGCCAAGTGAATATCTATTTGCAAGAAATTTTTCGAGAATTTTAATAAGTTTAAACTATTGTAAATATGAGATAAAAAATTGGTATAATTTAGTAAAAGAAAAAACAAAAAAACGTGTAGTTGTTCTACACAATAATTTAGATTTAAGTCATTTTCTAAAAGGTGAACAAGGATACTTTATTAGTTGGGAAAAATCTAAATTCGGTATACCTGTATTTGATTTATATATATTATATAAAAGGCAAGGGTTAGAATTTGAATTTTCTGATATTTTAGAACAATATGAGAAAAATTATCCATTACAAGAAGATGAACGAAAGCTTCTTTTCATTTTAATTGCTCTTCCTAATAAAATAGAGTTCAATAAAACAGAATATGAACTTACAAGTGAAATTAGTAAGATGATAGATTTGTTATATAAAACTGAAAAATTAATCTCACCATATAACTCTAAACAGCAAATATAAAATTAGCAGCCATAATAAAAGTAAAAGAAATATATTAAATCTAGTTAAGATAAAAAATGTTATAATTACTTGCCAAAAAAAGATAACACAACACACTATTAAACAAATACACCAATGATAACGACACCATCTTCTAAACATTATAATCACCTATTTTAGTTTATGCCTTTTAAAAAAAAGAGAATGGGTATATAATATATAATAGGTGAGAAAATGAAAAAAATATTATTGCTTTTATTAATATGTATTACAGGTTGTAGTGAGGAAATTAAAATGATAGATTTAACAGGTAAAACTGTTGCTGAAATAACTGATTTTACTGTGGATAATAATATTACACTTAATGTAGTTGAAGAGTATAGTTCTTATGATTTTAACTTAATCTTTGAACAAAGTATAACTCCCGGTACTATATTAAAGGAGAATGCTACTATTGATATTAAAGTATCACGTGGCATAGATTATGTTAATTTAAAAGTGAATGAGTTAGGTCGTATTCCCGTTATGATGTATCATGGTATTTATGACAAAGTAAATGAATACACAGGTGGGAATGTTGATCCTTCTGGTTATCACAGAACTGCTAAAGCATTTAGAGAAGATTTAGAATTTTATTATAAAAGCGGTTATAGAATGATTAGATTAGAAGATTATGTTTTAGGTAAAATAGATGTTGAAGCTGGATATAGTCCGATTGTTTTAACTTTTGATGATGGGTTAACTAATAATTTTAATGTTTTAGGGTTAGATGAGGATGGCGATTTAATAATTGACCCTGATAGTGCGATAGGAATATTAGAGGAATTTAAAACTAAATATCCTGATTTTAATGTGACAGCTACTTTTTTTCTGAACAGAAGTTTATTTAATCAATCGCAGTATAATGAAAAGATATTAACTTGGTTAATAGAAAACGGTTACGATATTGGGAATCATAGTTATACGCATGCAGATTTAAGTAATATATCTACTATTGAAGTGCAAGAAGAAATAGGTAAACAATATGATTTGTTCGAACAGCATATAAAAGATAACTATGTTAATATAATCGCGCTTCCATTTGGAAAGCCTTATAATTTTGATGATCCAAATTTTTCTTATATTTTAAATGCAAATTATCAAGATAAAAACTATGAAACAGTTGCTACTTTAAGAGTTGGATGGGAGGCTGATTATTCGCCGTTTAGCAGTAGTTTTAATCAAAAATTTATTAAAAGAATTAGAGCTTATGATAATAATGGATTAGATTTTGATATTGCTTATAACTTTAAAATACTAGAAAATAATAAATATATATCAGATGGAAATATAGATACTATTGCAGTGTCTTTATCTGATGAATTAAATGTAGTGAATAACTATAATTTAGAAATAATTACATATTAAAACATAAAACTATTTGTGTTTTTTTATGAGAAAATCTAAAATAAAAAGGAAATGATTAATTTTTGTCCTATATAACTTATAAGGGGGTGAGAATAATGATAAAATACTTTTTAACTAATGATGTAATATTTAAAAATTTCTTTGAAAGAAAACTTAATTATTTAACTTTAATTATAAATGAAATAACTAATTTAA
>CAYJPP010000005.1:32925-38623 GCA_964372175.1 uncultured Muribaculaceae bacterium | reverse complement strand
AATTAATAGATATTTTATATTAATTATGATAAAATATAAACAGGAGTTGATTAAATGAAACAAGTCACTTATGAACAAGAAGAAAAATTAGCAGAAAGACAAATAAAGCCAAAAAATTTCTTTATAATGATTGGTGTTATTGGAACTATAATTGTGATAGCAATTATTATAACTATTTTTGCTAATATTGCAGCAAAAAATAATAACTGTACTGATATGGAAACTTTAGTAGGAGACGCAGCCATTGAATATATTGGCAATCAACAAATTGCTTTAACCGTTGTCAACCCAACAACAACTGTCGATATTAAAGATTTATTAGAAGATGGATTTTTAACTGATGTTGACATGATGATTAAGGATAATATTTGCGCTGGGGAAGTTAAAATTACAAAAGTAGGTGATAATTATATAACAACACCTGATTTAACTAATTGCGATTATTGTACTACGGCAACAAGATATGGAGATTGGTCTAAACCAACTGATAAGATACCAAATGCTGATATAATTGATGTTAATATAACCTATAACTATGTTGAAAAATCAACAAACTATACTTCTTGGAGCAGTTATTATACACCGGCCCAATTAGAAAAAGATCCTATTACTAGTCATGAAGATAAAAGATTAGTAAGTATTAGTCCTGATGCTAAAAATATCGAAATAATTAGTGAAGATAAAAATTATTACCGTTATCAAGATCAAAGATGGAAATTTTATCGCTATAATGATAGAAGTTATTCTGATTTTTCTTCAACTGAACCAGCTGGATATCCGAACAAAGATACAGCAACTGCAAAAGAAAGCGATTGGAGCGAATGGTCACTTAATTCACCAGATGTCGCTGATTATCGTAAAATAGAGAAGAAAACAGGATATCGTTGGTATTATATGGATGAAGATGAAAAGATATTCTATAATAGTGGGGCATATGTGCCAACAGAACCAGATGATGTATACACTGAACGCGAAGAAGACGATAGTGCGACTGTTTATAGATATAAAGATACTAGTTGGCGTTGGTATAGTGGTGAAAAAAGAATGTATAGTTCTTATATGGTGGCTGCCACTGCTTCATACCCTTATAAAGATGAAGGATTAACAACTATTAATAATTTTTCTGGTTGGTCAGATTCATCGTCTATAACAGATGAAAATCGTTCATACAGAACAGAAGAAATAGAAGTAAGAAAAAGATTTAGAACTAAATATGATATTTACTCATTTAATAAATTGGATGAATATGTAGAAGCAAATGAATTCGAGAGTTCAGCTTTAATGACTATGCAAGAAGTTTATGACAGTGCTGACTTAGAATTAATTGTAAAGTATGAATATATAAGCAAAAAATAAGGACAAGTGTCCTTATTTTGTTATTCTATATAAATTTAATGATGGTTTATTAAATAACCGAACATCAATACTAGTTGTACCAACCCCACTGCTTATATATAAATCAGTAGAATTAAGTTTATAATATTCATCATAATAATCCTTCGCTCCAACAGGAGTATATAATTTTCCTAATAATGGTATTCTTACTTGTCCGCCATGTGAATGGCCGGCTAAAATAAGGTCATAATTATCAGTGTTTATCTCATTAACTATATCTGGTTCATGAATTAGTAAAATAGAATACAAATTTTCGTATTGAGTTATATTAGTATCAAAGGAATCAGTTTTTTCAGTAATACTCCCACTACTACTTAACGAACTTATTCCAGATATTATAAATGGCTCATTATGATAAAGAATTTTATAATCGTTATTTAAATTAATGAAATTACTTTTAAAATAAATGTCATCAATATTATCTTTTAAATCATGGTTTCCAGAAATATAGTATTTGCCTAAATTGGCTTTTAAGTTATTAAGCGAATTTATTAATTCATCTTCATCTATATCCGCACCATCATCTACTAAATCACCCGTAAAGAAAATAATATCTGGTTCTAATTCATTTATTTTATTTATTAGATTATTTAATTCGATATTAGTAAAAGAAAAACCATAATGAATATCTGATAGATGAACCACTTTTAATCCATGATTAGATGCTACTTTTTCATTTGTTACTTTATATTCTTTTACAATTAACTTTTTAGTTTCAAAAAACATCCCATATAAGAAAATAAGAACAAAACATATTGTAATTGTTCCTAGTATTTTAAATAATTTTTTCATATAAACGATAACAGTACCAATTGTACAGCCATCATGAAAAAGTTGTGGAAAAAGTGTAATGTAATGGGTACAAAAATATTCTTAGATTTTACTAGGGTATATGCAAAGACGCACCCTGGGATTGAATATGGAATGACGAATAGTAAGTCTATTAAACTATCAAAGGATCCTACAACATGGAAAGCACCAAAGACTAATCCTGATAATATGATAAATAACTTATCATTCGAAAACATTTTTCTAAAACCTAGTCTAAATACTATTTCTTCAACTATTGGGGCAAATATAACTGCCGAGACAACCATATAAATAGGCGCTGTTTCTAATGTTTGATAGATTGCTTCTTGATTATTAGGAGAGTTACCTGGCATAATTAAAACTAATATTAAATTACTAGTAATCATTAAACCATAAGCTAGTGGCCAGTATTTAAAATATTGTGTTATTAATGATTTTATATTTTTAATAAATTCTTTTAATTGTGGGAATAATTCTTTATTAATATAAAATAAACTTAGTATAAATAAAACTTCAACAGATATTAAGTAAATAATTCTTGTTGTTAAAGATAAGGTATTAAAGTCTATACCTACTAAATAAACAGGAAGTGTATTTAATAAATTAAATAAATAATAATATAAAAATGTTATCATTCCCAAAATAGCTACTTTGTTTTTCATTTTTCTCACCATTATCATTATATCAAAAAATATAAAAAAAACAACTCATTTTTAAATAGTTGTTTAATATCCTAAGAGTTTAAGTACAATTAATAAGACTCCTAATAAAACAGCTGCTGATATCACACCGCTAATATTACCATCATATGGTGGGCTAAAATCTTTTGCTGCGTCATATAATTCTTCTTTATCATACCATCTTCTACTATATGCTTCTTGAAAATGTTCGCACCTTGGCATATTAGCTAAAACATGAGTTTTTTTCTTAGAACACTTACAAAAACCCTTGTTCCCGCCTTTTGTATCCTTGGGATTTAAATAAGTACAATCACTACAATATTTTGCCATATAAACACCTCATCAACATTGTATCATAACAATTTAACATAATCAATTGGTTTTTTTGATAAAACAAGCATAATCCGTTGACAAATAGGATAAAATTTAGTAAAATTATATCTGGTACATTAATTTATTCCCACATTTTACAAGTCTTGGGACGGCTTGTTTAATGGAAGAAAGGAAAAAAATATGAAAAATTCATACATGCAAAAAAAAGAAGAAATCGTAAGAAATTGGTATGTAGTGGATGCGGAAGGTCAAACATTAGGACGCTTAGCTTCAAAAGTGGCTATTGTTTTACGCGGTAAACACAAACCTACTTACACACCTCATCTTGATTGTGGGGACAATGTTATAATTATTAACGCTTCAAAAATTGAATTAACTGGTAATAAATTAGATAATAAAATTTATTACAATCACTCTGGATATACTGGTGGTTTAAGAGAAAGAACTGCACGTACAATGAGAGATAATTATCCTGTTGAAATGGTTGAAAGAGCAATTAAAGGAATGTTACCTAAAAATAGACTTGGTAGACAAATGTATAAAAAATTATTTGTTTATGAAGGATCGGAACATCCACATACCGCACAACAACCAAAGGATATGAAATAGGAGGATTTTATGGCAAAAGAAAAATTATATATTGGAACTGGTAGAAGAAAATCATCAGTTGCACAAGTTAAAATGACTCCTGGTAAAGGTAAAATTACAGTTAATGGTAGAGATGTTAGAGAATTTATGCCTTATGAAACTAATGTAATGGACTTAATGCAACCATTAGTTGCAACTAATAATGAAACTACATTCGACATTGATGTTAAAGTTAATGGTGGTGGATTTACTGGTCAAACAGGAGCAATTAGATTAGGTATTACAAGAGCATTACTTGAATATGATAAACCAAATGAAGATAGCGAAGATAGTTATAGAAAAGTATTAAAAAGAGCCGGTTTCATTACTCGTGATTCAAGAGCGAAAGAACGTAAAAAACCAGGTTTAAAAGCAGCTCGTAGAGCGCCACAATTTAGTAAAAGATAAGAAAACTTTTTATCCACAACTGTATGTTGTGGTTTTTTTTATTATTTGATATAATGTATTAAGAAGGTAGTGATATTATGTATTATAAAAAATATGAATCGGAAAATTTATACATCTCTCCAATTAATGTTGAAGATTATAAAACATTTACCAAATGGGTAAATGATGAAACACTAGCAAGAGGAATTGGGAATTTTAAATTTAATATTTCTGAGTTAACTGAAAAAGAATGGTTAGAAAAAGCTTGTCAAAAAGGATCACACAATTATGTGATAATAGATAAAAAAAATAATGAACTAATAGGATCATATGGGTTAGAGGTAAAAGATCAAGTATCAAGACGGTTTCATATAGGTGGTTTTATCGGTGAGAAAGAAAATCGCGGTAAAGGATATGGAACAGAGGCACTGAAATTAATTACTAAATATGCTTTTGAAATACTAAATGCTGAGTCAATATATAGTGGAATATTTGAATTTAATGAGGCTTCTTTGAAAGCAGCGGTAAAAGCAGGTTATACAGTAGCTGGAAAATTTAGAAAATCTTATTACTATAACGGAAAGTTCTATGATGAACATCTAGTAGAAATTGTAAGAGAAGATTATTATGAGAAAAATAATGAAAAAATGGAGAAAATATAATGGAAAATATAATAGAACAATCTAGTGAAAGAAGTTTTACCGAGAATTATACAGATTATTTAGTTTATAAGACAATTGAAGTTCGCGAGAGTACATTGGATATGAAACATCAAATTGATACTGAGTTTATAAGCAAGTTTAAAAAAGCATTGAAAGCAGGTATGGTTAAAGCAACTATTGCATATGAAGCGGCTTTATTTAATAAAAGCGTTGAAGAGCGTAATTCAACACTTGAAATACCAACACCAATATCTATCGAAAAAATGTATGATGGAAGTTTGGAGGTGTTAAGTTCAGAAATATCACTCGATTCACTGAGCGTGGAAGAACCGGTAATAATTCCTGATATACCAGAACTTCCAGAAATATATATCCCAGAGCCTGAATTGCCTGAACCAACTCCGATAGAATCGTGGGAACCATCTATTAGATCTGAACCAATATCATCATGGGAACCAGAATTGTCTGATATGCCTATGCCATTTGAAGTTCGCGAGAGTACATTGGATATGAAACATCAAATTGATACTGAGTTTATAAGCAAGTTTAAAAAAGCATTGAAAGCAGGTATGGTTAAAGCAACTATTGCATATGAAGCGGCTTTATTTAATAAAAGCGTTGAAGAGCGTAATTCAACACTTGAAATACCAACACCAATATCTATCGAAAAAATGTATGATGGAAGTTTGGAGGTGTTAAGTTCAGAAATATCACTCGATTCACTGAGCGTGGAAGAACCGGTAATAATTCCTGATATACCAGAACTTCCAGAAATATATATCCCAGAGCCTGAATTGCCTGAAC
>CAYJPP010000005.1:0-32825 GCA_964372175.1 uncultured Muribaculaceae bacterium | reverse complement strand
CTGAACCAATATCATCATGGGAACCAGAATTGTCTGATATGCCTATGCCATTTGATGAACCTGAAATAACAGATATATCAGCGCAACTTGAAGAACATGGTTTTTCAACATTAAATTTTAATACACCAGAATTTAATTCGCTTTCACCACAAGAAAAACAAAATGTAATAGACACTCTGACAAAAATGGGATATATACAAAGTGAAAATGTTATGCTTGATGATAGTACAGAAATACTTGAAGACAGAAGTAGATAGAATTGATAAAACCTTTTGGTTTTTTTCTTTTTGTGTTACAATAAATATAGGTGATAGAAATGAGTAAAGTAATTTTAATTGGATGTGGAAATGTTGGTATGAGTTATGCATATGCGCTACTCAATCAAAAAACAAGTTTAGACGAATTAGTTTTAATTGATTTAGATAAGGAAAAAATTATTGGTGAGGCAATGGATCTTAACCACTGTTTAGCTTTTTCTCCTAAAAAACTAAGTATTAAAGCTGGTGATTATACAGACTGTAAAGGTGCTGATATTGTTGTTATAGCTGCTGGTGCTAATCAATTAGTTGGAGAAACTAGAATGGATTTAATTCATAAAAATAGTGTTATATTTAAAAAAATAATTGATGAAGTTATGAAAAGTGGTTTTGATGGTATATTTTTAGTGGCAACTAATCCTTTGGATGTAATGACACAGTTAACTTATAAATACTCTGGTTTAGATTCTAATAAAGTTATAGGTTCTGGAACTAGTTTAGATACTGCTCGGTTAAGATTTTTAGTTGCAGATAAATTAAATATTAGTCCTAAAAATGTTCATGCTTATGTTATGGGAGAACATGGCGATTCAGAATTTGTTCCATGGAGCAAAGCAACTATTGGTTTGCAAAATATTGACGATTTTTTAACGAAAGAAGAAATGGAAAACATATGCTTAGATGTTAAAAATGCAGCATATGAAATAATTAAAAGAAAAGGTGCAACTTATTACGGAATTGGTATTTGTTTAGTTAGAATTACAAATGCTATTTTAGATAATGAAAATAGTATTATAACAGTATCAAGTTATGATGAAAAGAATGATGTTTATATTGGGTGTCCAACTGTTTTAAATAGGGATGGAGTGGCCAAAAGGATTTGGGTTGACTTAACTGATGAAGAAAACAGGAAAATGCAAAATTCTATTGATGTTATAAAAGAAGCAGTAAAAACAATTATATAAGGAGAGATTATGAATATAGCGAAAAACATTATGATTACAGCTTCGTTAGTTAGTTTATTAGCGAGTGGTGGGAATTTAGTATTAGATGTCAAAGCGTCAAGCCATATCCAAGAAAGTGTAAATGAAGTTGGTGTAAATTATATTGAAGAGAAAGAAGAATTCTTATTTTCATATGATCAGTTTTTAGAAATATTAAATGAAAATAAAAGACAACTTGTTTTAGATGAACAAATTAGTTCTACACATGTTAATAAAGATGCACAATTTTATGTTGATTTGATTATAAAAAATAGTGATGAGTATATTAGAAATAGTAGTGAGGCTACAAAAGAAAGTATTGAATCACCATTTAATAATAAACATTTTTCTGATAAGATAGATTTATATTCTATTTTTAAAGAATGTATACAAGAATTATTTGATAAAAATTTATGCAATGAGGCTGATTTAAATAGATTAAGTAAATTAGTTGTTGTTAGTCCAACGGGACCGTATTTTAATATTGGTGCGTATAGTACTGATGATAATATTTTAACATTACCTTTATCTGCACTTAATGAATATACAATCGAAAAATTTGGTAATGGTGAGTCTAGTAATAATGAAGATTTAAAAAAGGTTATAACAAAAACATTAAAGCATGAATTAAATCATTTTGCTCAAAGTAATTTTCTTACTGAGATGATGCCGTTTTCTTTTATTGTAGAGGGATCTGCTGAATCTATTCTTGATGGGCATCACAATGACTATATGACTTATCAAGAAGAGCGTAAGGGTGAGAGTTTAATTTCTTTAATGGTATTGGCTAATGGTTATACAGAAAAAGATTATTATGAAGCGGTATATAGTAATAATTTAGATTTATTACTTAAACTATGTGGGGCTACAACAGATGAAGAAAAATATTATATTTATAATATTTTATGTGATTTAGATGTTAGAATAGATACAGGAAATAGGACTGAACCATATAGAGGAACTGAAAATTTAAAGTTTGAGTATGATGAGTCTATTTATCATTTAGATGATTACAGTAGAAAAACTAGTGTAGGCACAAATTACATATCTAATATTTATGGGCAAGCTATTAGCAATTTAATAGCGACTAGTGATTCAAGAACTTATGCGGAAAATTTACTTATATTTGGAATTATTAAAGAACGTGTAAATAAGGAATTAGAAGCAAACAATAATATGGAAGTTAATAAAATTTTATTATCCAGTGTTGAAAATGAGTATAAAAATCATCTAAGTGATAAATATGATATTAAATTAGGTGGGATTTTAAAATCAGAAAAATTTAATGAATATACTGTGGATAATTTGTTTGGTGGTAATATTAATGAAAATTTGCAAGCATTTTTAGATAAATATGGACTTGTTAATAACGTTGTTAAGCCATTTGAAAAAAAATTAGTAGAAGAAATTAATTCTGCTCAAAGATAGTTTGGAAGTGAAAAAATGAATTATAGTGAATCTTGGCAAGATTACGAGTGTTTAAGTGCTGGGAATGGTGAGAAACTAGAACGCTGGGGTAGTGTAATTTTAAGAAGACCTGATCCTCAGGCAATGTGGGTAGTTGATACTAATGAGTGGAAATATGATGCTTTCTACCACCGTTCAAAAAAAGGTGGAGGTTATTGGGAATTTAATAAAGAATTAAAAGATTTTTGGATAATTAATTATAAAAATTTAAAATTCAAAGTAAGCCCTACTGATTTTAAACATACCGGTTTATTTCCAGAACAAGCATTTAATTGGGATTATGCTATTGAAAAGATAAAAACTAGTAAAAGAAATATTAAGATACTAAATTTATTTGCTTATACTGGTGGGGCATCTGTTGCTTGTGCGTCAGCAGGGGCTGATGTTGTTCATGTTGACGCTTCAAAAGGTATGATTGCTTGGGCGAAGGAAAATGCAAAATTATGTGGTTTAGAAGATAAAATAAGATTTATAGTAGATGATTGTTTAAAGTTTGTTGCAAGAGAAGCTAGAAGAGGCAATAAGTATGATGTTATTATTATGGATCCACCTAGTTATGGAAGAGGACCTAATGGAGAATTATGGAAATTTGAAGCTAACTTAGATATTTTAATTAAAGAATGTTTAAAAATATTAAGTGATAAGCCTTTATTCTTTTTAATTAATGCTTATACAACTGGTATATCAAGTACAGTATTGTATAATATATTAAAAACATCACTTCAACCTGTTTATGGCGGGAAAGTAAGTGCTTCTGAAATTGGATTACCAATTACAAACAATGATTTAATCTTACCATGTGGTATTTATGGAAGATGGGAAAATGAATAATATTTTATATGAAGACAATCATATTTTAGTAGTTGTTAAACCGATTAATATGCCGGTTTGTGAGGACGATAGTAAAGATTTAGATTTACTAACTAGTTTAAAAAATTATATAAAAGATAAATATAATAAACCAGGAAATGTATATTTAGGTTTAATTCATAGATTAGATAGACCGGTATCAGGTGTGATGGTTTTTGCTAAAACAAGTAAAGCTGCATCTAGATTAAGTGAACAATTAAGGTTGAAAAAATTAAAAAAACAATATCACGCTATTATTCATGGGAAAGTTGGTTCTGGAACTTACATTGATAAATTATTAAAAGATAAGTTAAATAATATAACTAAGGTTGATGAAAATGGTAAAGAATCAATTTTAGAATATAGATTAATTGAATATAATAAAGAAAATAATTTTTCGTTGGTTAAGATTGATTTGAAAACAGGACGTTCTCATCAAATAAGAGTTCAATTTTCTAGTAGAAATTTTCCCTTAGTTGGCGATGTGAAGTATGGCAGTAAAATAAAAATGCCTATTTGTTTGATTTCAACTAGATTAGAATTCATTCATCCGGTTAAAGATGAAAAAATGATATTTGAGATTGAACTACCGAAAACAAAAATATGGAGTTTGTTTAAAATAACTTGAAATTTTTATTAATAAATGATATTATTATTTAAGGATACAGAGGTGGTGTGAGATGAGAGAAGCGATAGGAACATCGTTTATATTTAATTTAATTATGATATTTACTGGTGTTATGATTGTTTTATATGTCGGTTCAATAGCATACACAAAGGGTTTTAAAATAAGAAACAGAATGTTAGATATTATTGAAAAACATGATGGTTTTCCTAGTGGGACTGGGGAAGTTGATGCAGCTAAAAATGAAATTGAAGCAGATTTAGCTAAGATAGGTTATAAAGTTTTGCAGGATGGTCAACCAGCTAATTGTGATGATGATAGAGGTGGTAGAATAATGGCTGAAAACGACTACAACTATTGTGTTTATGAATTTCAGGATAGAAATGGTAAGTATTATGGAGTGACTGTTTTTATACACTTCGATATTCCGATAATTGGTGGAATATTTCAAATACCAATTTATGGGGAAACAAGAACAATATTTGATAAGGGGGTCATTGACGGCTAATGAATGTAATTATAGGAAATAAACAAAATGCTTTATTGCAAGGGTTAAGTATTGATATTATAAAATCATTAGAAGGAGAATTTGCAGTTGAAGATATAGTTGAACAATTCAAAAACTTTTTTTATCAACGAATGATTTTAGATATTACAGCATTAAAAGATTATACAGAAATCAAAACTTTACAAACTTTATCTATATCACTTGATATGAGTAAATTAATATTATTGCTAGATAATGTTGAAGAAAGTTATGCTCCATCATTTTTATCTAAATTAATTTCTATGGGGATTTACAATTTCACAAGAAATGGTGAAGGGATTATGTATTTATATAATAATCCAAATGGATATAGAGATGTCGCGCAATATCACCAATTAGATGCGCCTGTAATGGCTACTGGTGGTGGTTTTGGAAGTGGGTGTCGTGTAATCGGAATTAAAAGTTTATCTGATCAAGCCGGTGCTACAACGCTAACTTATATGATGTTAAAACAACTTCACAAAGCTTATGATGTTATTGCAGTTGAAGTTAATAGCTCTGATTCTAAATTTTTTAATGATAAAAACTTTATATCTATGCCAGGTAGTCAATTAAGTAATTATATATTACAAAACAATAAAAAAAATATAATCTTAGTTGATGTAAGAGGCGATAATTCTATTTTAGGATTAATAAATGAGATGATTTATTTAGTTGAGCCATCAACTATCAAATTAAACAAATTGTTATATACTAATAGAAATGCGTTCAAAGATAATGCAACGCATCGTATAGTTCTTAATAAAAGTTTGTTAAGTGAAAAAGATATAACTGAATTAGAATATGAAGTCAAAGTTAAATTTGGAGGTAATATTCCTCCGCTAAATGAAAGAAATTCTGATATAAATGAATTAAATCATTTTTTAGCAATATTAGGATTTCCAGTATAGAGGTAATTATGAAAAAAATAGTAGTTTTAATAACTTCATTATTTATAGGAATGAGTTTTGCAAGTGCAGAAACATATGAGAAAATACAATGTGGAGATACCGCGTTTCCACTACTTGCTGCTGATATCACTTCAACAGTAATATTTATTATTCAATTAGTAGTTCCTATACTAATAGTGGTTTTAGGTAGTTTAGATTTTTTAAAGGCAGTTGCGTCTCAAAAAGAGGATGAAATAAAAAAAGGTTTTCCAACCTTTATAAAAAGATTAATTGCTGGGATAATAGTGTTTTTCGTAGTTGTTATCGTTAAAACAATAATTGGCTTAGTTGTACCTGCTGATGATAAAACAAGTATTTTAGCTTGTACAGATTGTTTCGTAACTGGTGATTGCTCACCGATTAATAACGATGATGATTCTGATGAAGATAATTCAAATAACGATAATGATTTAGATGATGAATCTTCGAATTAGTTTACAAGCGATGTTGACAATTATTATAAGATAATGTATTATATATATATGTAGGAGGAAATTTATGTTTTTAGAAGCTTATACGTGTGGTGGGCCAGAAGGTCTAGTAATAGAAGGACAATTAATTGATATTGTTAGTACAGTTATATTTATTATTCAAGTAGTTGTACCAATTTTCTTAGTTATATTTGGGATGCTTGATTTAGGGAAAGCTGTTATGGCACAAAAAGAAGATGAAATAAAAAAAGGACAACAAACTTTTATGAAAAGAGTTGTTGCAGCTATTTTAGTATTCTTTGTTGTAATGATTACTAAATTAGTTGTTAACTTAGTTGCATCAAGTTCAGATGAAGATGGATTAATGAATTGTATTAACTGTTTTATCGAAGGAACAGAAGACGGTTCTGAAACAGGCGATTGTCAAATTTCGTCTTAATTAGTAAATGTAATATTTGAAATATAAAAATACTAGAAAAATAGTATTTTTTATTTTGTTTTTATGTTATAATAGTAATATAATTTACACGGGAGTGATATTATGGATTGGCTAACCTATATATTAAGGGGATTTTTCAGTTTTTTAGATAAAATAGTTTATGGTGCGATAAACTCGGTATATAATTTATTTACTGATATAGCAGGAACTACTATATTCTCAGAAGCAATATTTTCAGAATTTGCCTCTAAAATTTACGCCTTATTAGGTGTTTTTATGCTTTTTAAAGTATCTTTTTCTATTTTGACTTATGTTGTTAACCCAGATGCTTTTTATGATAAATCAAAAGGATTTAGTAAATTGATATCAAATATCTTAGTAACGCTAGGTATTTTAATAGTAACACCTTGGATATTTACCCAAGCAATGGCTTTACAACAATTAATATTGCGTGATAATGTTATTGGAAAAGTATTTACAGGTATTAATGAACAAACATCATTATCTTATTCTTTAAATGCTGGGGCTAATATGTCATTTGATGTTATGAGAGCATTTTATTATTTTGATGAAGAGTTATATCCAGATTGTGAAGGATTAGCTGATTCAGATTCAACTGTATTAAATGCACCTGTATGTGAAGAAGCATTACAAGTTGATGATTTTGAAGCAATACAACATACATTGTCAGTTGCTAATGCGACTAAAAGTGTAGATATTTATATGTCTGATGATTTGTTGTATGCCGTTGATGAAAACAATGTTCCTTTAATGAAATATACCCCTGGGTTATCTACCCTAGCAGGTGGTTTTGTTGCATGGATGCTTATATTATTTTGTTTTGATATAGCAGTAAGAAGTGTTAAGTTAGGATTTTTACGAATGATTGCGCCAATCCCAATTATTTCAAGAATAGATCCTAAAAAGGGAACAGAAGTATTTAATAAGTGGTTGAAATCTGTTTCTTCAACATATTTAGATTTATTTATAAGATTATTAGGTATATATTTTGCTATATTTATAATTAGTAGCTTAGACCTTCAAATGGTTAATGCCGTAACAGGCGCAGAAGAAGAGGTCAGTGCTTTGGTTACTGTATTTATAATACTAGGAGCTTTATTATTTGCAAAACAATTACCTAAATTAATCAAAGATATAACAGGATTTGATTTAGGAGGTAAATTCGAATTAAATCCACTAAAAAAATTAAATGAAGTACCAGGTGTTGAAAAAGGTTTAAGTACACTAGGTGGTACAGTGGCAGGGGCTCGTGCTGGAAGACAAGCAGGGAATACTGCATTAGGGGCCGCACTAGGAGCTGCAAAAGGTTTTAATTCCTCAAAGTTAATGGGTGATGGGAAAGGCGGATTTAGAAAAGCCTTGGACTCAACTTATAAAGGAATGACAGGTAATGATTTTGTTAATTTTCAGTGGAAACCAGGTGGAAAAAAAGCTGTTAGTAATATTGGAGATGAGTTAGGTAAATTATTTGGCGTGAAAGATGAAATTGCACAAAGAATGGCCGATTCAAGAATGGTTACAGAAAATGCAGCCAGTGATTTGGTAAAAAATGGTGTAAGACCGTCTGACATTAAAGATGATGATGTTCTGAATGCAAGAGCAGCCCAAGCAGGAGCTCCACTTAAAATAGATAAAGAAATAAATGATCTGAAAACTGCACTAAATAATACAACCGATGCAACTGAGCGTAACCGTATTCAAGAACAAATTGCTTCAAAACAAAATAGAAGCGATATGATTAAAGCTAACTATGAATCAGTGATAAAATATTCAGCTGGTCGTGATGAAGAAATGAGATTAAGAAAAATTTCAACTGATGTGGAAAAAGATATTGATAGAATGAAAAAAGAAAAATCTCAAAGAGAATCATTCTATGGAATCGATCCTGCGCCTCCTGCTGCTATTAGCGAGATAAAAGAAAGAACTTTTGTTGAACAGGGCGAAAAATACGATTTAGATAGATATCTAGCAAATAAAAAAAATCAAGGTAAATAAATAAAAAGGGTGTGATACTATGGGTGGTTATTTAATACCAGCGAATTCAAAAAAATCAATGTTAATATTTAACTTGTTTAAGAAGTTTGATTTAATATTATTTGGAAGTGGAATAGGATTGTCATTATTATTTTTGGTAGTCCTACCAGTTAATGAAAATATTTTAATTGCTATACTGGCTATGTTGCCAGCAGCGATTACAGGGTTCTTAGTTTTACCAGTTCCTAATTATTACAATGTAAGAACATTGATAATATCTGTGTATAGTTTTTATACAGAAAAAAGAAAGTTTATATGGAAAGGTTGGTGTGTACCTCATGGCGAAGACAAAAAGTAAATATACAAATGATGATATTCCAGTAAAAGAAATAAAAAATGGGTCTATTTTACTTGATAATGGGTTTAAAGTTACGGGTGTTAAGATAATGCCTAGAAATATTTTTATTTTAGATATGGGAACTCAGGCAAGTATTATTGATAATTTAAGAACTGTTTACAATACTATTGATTTTGAGTTTTGGATTGTTGTAGCAGATAGACCGGTTGATATTAATGTTTATCTTTCACAATTAGAATTACTATACAATCAAGTTGGAACTCCAAGTAAGAGAAAAATGATTATGGAAGATATAAATAAAGGTAATATGTTTATGAACAATAATGTTGTTGATACAGAATATTACTTGTTATTTAAAGATAAAAAAGATGAAGTTCTTCAAAAAAGAACTAGAAACTTAATTAATACATTAGCAGGAGCAGGATTAGTTGCTTATCAAACTACTAATGATGATTTAAGAATGATTTTAGATAATTTCTTAAATGGTGGACAGACTACTAATTTTGGGACGGTGATTGGATAATGGATATAAAAAGTCAAATAGCTCCTAAGGGGCTAGAATTTAAAGCTAGTGAATTTATTATAAGTGATAAGCATGCTACTATAATGACAGTTGTATCATTTCCTAAGTTTATCTCACCAGGATATTTAGCTAATTTAACTAGTATGTCTGGTGTTAAAGTAGTTATTAAACATATTCCATTACCTTTTTCAGTTATTCAAAAAATGTTAAATAAAGAGATTGCTGATTTAAAGATGAGATATGGACAAGAGCACGATAAAACTATTCAAGAAAGAATTAGACAAGATTATGAATCATTAGAAAATTTTATTTCACAATTAGTTTCATCTCAATCAAAGGTATATGATTTTCAAATGCATATTATGGTTACTGCTAATTCAGAAGAAGAATTAATCTCTAAAAAAATGCAAGTTAAAAGTTATTTAGAAGCTATGGATATGAAGGCTTTTCCTTTAAGATTTGAACAGGAAAAGGTTTTAAAATCAATATTACCGATTTATCCTAAACAACAAATTGAAGAAAGAATAGGAACACCTATTCCTTCTCCAACAATTGCGGCTATGTATCCTTTTATATTTGATAGTATAAAAGATCCAGGTTTATCTTGTTTATTAGGAGTAGATTTTTCTGGGGGGGTTATTTTATTTAATCAATTTTTATATCAGATAAAAAAAGAACATAATAGAAATAACGCTAATATGATTATCTTAGGTACTTCTGGGTCTGGTAAATCAACAGCTGCCAAGTTATTGTTAAGATCAAGTATTAGAAATGATTATAAATTAGTAATAATTGACCCTGAGGGTGAATTTGAAGATATGGCTAAATTATATGATGGTGATTTTATAGATTTAGGTAAGGGTGGAGAATTTGGTATGATTAATCCACTTGAAGTTATTATAGATGCTGATGAAGAAGAGATTAGGCAAGGGTTAGGTTATACAGTCTTAACTAGAACACTGGCGACTATTAAAGCTTTTATAAAATATTATGACCCAACTATGGATGGCGATACTGTTGAAATGTTTAGTGGGGCTGTTCAAGAAACATACAGAAGATTTAATATAAACTTTGATACAGATTTTTCTAAATTGACATCAAAAGATTATCCAACGATAAAAGATGTTTATGCGACTGTAAAAGGTAAAATATTATCTATTCCTGAAATGAACAGGGAAAAAGATATTTTGGAAAGTTTAGAAATAAAATTAAGACCGTTAATAAGAGAGTTAAGATATTATTTTGATGGTCATACAACAATTAAAACAAATAGTAACTTTATTGTATTTAATATAAAAGAGTTAATGAATAGTGATAAAAACTTAAGAAATGCATTATTTTTTAATATTTTAAAATATGCTTGGAACTTAACACTAGATCCAAGTGTTAATGCTGTATTAACAGTAGATGAGGCTCATATATTATTATCTGGCAATAATGAATTAGGTGCTGATTTCTTAGCTCAAATTCAACGAAGAGCTAGAAAATATAATACAGGGACAGTTATAATTACTCAACAGCCATCAGATTTCTGTGATGATGGGGTGATTATGCAAGGGAAAGCGATATTCGATAACTCTTCATATTATTTAGTTATGGGATTAAAAAAACAAGCCGTTGAAGATTTATCAAGATTAATAGATTTAAATGATAACGAAAAAGATAGTATTAAACGTTATACACAGGGAGAAGCATTATTTGTATGTGGTTCTAGAAGAATGCGTATAAATGTTGTTGTAACTGAACAAGAACTAGATTCATTTGGAAGTGGTGGCGGATTATAGTAAGTAGGTGAGATTAAATGGATAATAAAGATGAAAAAATTAAAATAGGTTCTAATGAAGAACCCCGTACTAAAAGTCCAGGCAGTCTCCCACAACAACCACAAAGTCAGCCACCAAATCAATCTAAAAACAATACCCCTTTCATGCCAAATCAAAATCAAACACCGCCTGATGAAAAAACAATGGCAAGACAAGCTGCTGTTAAAAAAGGTTTGGATGCGGCTGAAACAGGATTATCAACAGCAATACCAGCGGGAAAAGCCTATCAAGCTGCTAAAAGAGTACCAGGTGTTGGTAAGGCAACAGAAGCAATTAAAGAAGGCGTTGCTAAGGGAGTTGCAGAACTTCCTAATAAAATTAAAAGAAAACCAATGTTACCGCAAGTACCTCAAACACAAGTTGAAGTTAGACAAGAGGTAGATGAATTTGGTGAATATGAAGAATACGAAGAAGTAAGTACTCCTACTGAAAGTGAAATAGAAACAGAAGTATCGTTTTTTAAAAAAAACATTGGTGTTATTTTACCAATTGCATTCTTTTTTACATTAATAGGAGTAGTACTCTTTTTCTTAACCGTTATATTTACCTCATTTAATTCATTATCTTCATTATTTCAAATTAATGTTACACTTAATAATTTAAAAAATGAAGCAGCAGAATTTGGTGAGAAAATTGGTAATATGTTTACTGGTTGTGGCTGGTCAACTGATGAAGAGTGTAATGCAAAAACTAAGTTCTTTGATGAGGTTGAGAAAGTAAAATCAAATTATTTAACAACTTGGGGTGTGCAATTAAATACTAATTTAATTACTCAAACCTTAACTAATGATGTGGGAATTGATTTTAATCAATATGATGAAACTGATTATTCACAATTTACAAGTGATGAAATGTTTTCCTTAGGTAATTCTAAGGGTGATGATGATGTTTATAAAGATGGTAAAAAAATGATTTGGGTACTTGCTGATAATATGGCACCGATTAAAGAAAGAGAAGTTTGTCAAACAGATGAAGACGGTGAAGAAACATGTTGGATGGAAGAGTACCGAGAATTAGATTTAGATGCTTATGAAGATTATTTGAAAAGTGAGTTTATTGAAAAATACTATTATCCTGATTATTCAGAAGATGATATAAAAAGTAAAGTTAATAGGACTTATAATGAAATTATAATGAAAATTGATTATTATGAAGGCTATATTGATTCATTTGATAATGGTCTTGATGCTGGGAGAATATCAGCTGTATGCCCATCTGTTAAAGTGATTCAATCAAACGGAAGTATTGAGGAAATAGGATTAGAGGAATATATAGCAAGGGTTATATCAAAAGAAATGGGTGAATTTCCGCCAGAGGCATTAAAAGCACAAGCAATAGCTGCTAGAACATATTTACTGAATAGAACCAATTTTTGTGCACAGCCAATTGCAAACTCAGATACAGCCCAAACTGTAAAGGACTCTGCATATCAATCTTCGATTATAGCAGCGAATGAAACTGCTGGTATGGTAATGCTTTATGAAGGAGAGATATTTAGTGCTCAGTATGATTCATTTTGTTATGCTGATAGTAATTGTGTATCTGGTAGAAATTCTGATGGTACATATTATTCAATTTATACCAAAGCTCCTAGTAATGAGCAACATACAATAACTTTAACTGATAGTAGAACATATGGCTATATTCTTACAGCTGCTGGTCATGCGAATGGTATGAGTCAACTTTATGCATATCAATTAGCGCAAGAAGGAAAAACATACGATGAAATATTGAAATTCTTCTACGCTGATGGTATTGAAATTGCGGTTATGTCAGGTGGAGGAATACCACTTGATGAAAAATATATGCGAGTTACCTCTGATTTTGGTCCGCGTATTCATCCAATTTCAGGTAAAAGCAGTTTTCATGGTGGGGTTGATTACGGTGCACCAGGAGGGGCTAACATATATTCTATCGCACCAGGTGTTGTAGTCACTGCAACTTATAATTCAAGCTATGGTAATTATGTAGAAATAGGTCATGGTGAATTAGGTGATAATGGATTATATGAATTTTATACACTCGGAGCTCATATGAGCAAGTTGCTAGTTAGAGCAGGTGATGTTGTTAACGGTGGGGATGTTGTAGGTTTAGTTGGAACTACGGGATCTTCAACTGGAAACCATCTTCATTTTGAATATAAAACTACAATTAACGGAACAAAAGAACGTATTGATTTTGAAGAAGTTAGGAATCAAGGAACAAGTTAGGAGGAGAATATGAAAAAGATTATTTTAGCTTTAACATTATTATTTCTAACAGGGTGTAATGTCGATTACAATGTATTAGTTGATGAAAATAGAGTTGTTCATGAAGAAATTATAGCTACTATTGACAATGATACAACTCCTCCGTACTATTCAAATGTTGAAGAATATTTAATTTATTTTACAGAAATGTATAAAGATTCACAAGGATTTGAAGATTATGATTACGAAATAAAAATAGGTGAAGAGGAATCTAGTGTTATTGTGACTAGAACGTATAGTAATATATCAGAATTTACTAATTCACAAATAATGAAATCATTGTTTGATGCTTTTTATATAACTGATTCAAGTAAATATTTATCATTTGAAACAGGTAAAAATTTATTTTTAGAATATAGTAGAAGTGGTGAAACACTAGATGAATATGAACAAACATATGAAAGTTTCATGTTTAATTTTCAATTCTACAATGAAGTAATTGAAAGTGATGCAGACAAAATAGATAAAAAAACTAATACTTACACTTGGGATTTATTAGAAAACGAGGGTACTATGTCTTTTAGGACAGGGCCTGATGTTTTATATATGGTTATGATAAATGATTTTATAAGTGAAAATATTGTTACTATATCTATTATTGGAGGAGTTTTAGCTGCATTGATTATATATGGCTTATACTTGTTTATTAGGGTTAAAAGAAATGATAAAATATAATTGAAAAAATGTCATTGATTTGATATACTTATATAGAGACTAGGAGGGTTTATGAAGTTAAAATTTAGAGCAACTGGGAAAGATTTAGTAATATTTTTTGTCTTTGCCCTAGTATTACTTTATTTAGTAGCAATCGCTGTATTGAATATTGCTAATTTTGCTGATACAGGTAATTTTTATGGTTTTAATGCAATAGAAGCATTTAGCCCAGAATATTTAGCAGCTACTATTGTTGGTTATGTTTTAGCGTTGGTATTAATAATTACATCAGTTTCTTCTTATTTTTTTGAAAGAGAGAAGGGGTTAGGAGTAACAACAGCTAATAAAAAAGAAAAAGGTTATTCAAATTGGTCAAGTGATAAAGAGATGAAACAGGCACTTAGTTTGATTAAAACTAAGGAAACAACTAGTAATGTTGCTGGAATGCCAATAATTAATGATGGGCAAAATATATATGTTGATGATGGTGAATATCACAGTTTAATAATCGGGTCAACTGGATCTGGTAAGACTCAAACTATGGTTTTACCACTTGTTGAATCACTGGCTAAAAAAGGTGAATCTATGATAGTTACCGATCCTAAGGGCGAAATATATGAAAAAACAGCTAATATGCTTAAAAGTAGAGGCTATAATGTAGTATTACTTAATTTTCGTGATACTTTAAAAGGAAATTCATGGAATCCTCTTAATTTACCTTATTCACTATATCAAGAAGGTAATAAAGATAAATCAAATGAGTTATTAGATGACTTAGCTATGAATATTTTGTATGATGATAAAGCTCAAAGTCAGGATCCGTTTTGGGAAAAGACTTCTGCTGATTACTTTACAGGATTATCATTATCACTATTTGAAGATGCTAAAAAAGAAGAAATAAATCTTAATAGTATAAATTTAATGTCAACAGTTGGTGAAGAAAAAGTCGCTAATACGACTTATATAAATGATTATTATGCTGGAAAAGATCCAGGAAGTCCAGCTTATATTAATGTTTCTTCAACAATAATGGCACCAAAAGATACAAAAAGTAGTATTTTATCAGTATTTAAGCAAAAAATAAAACTTTTTTCTTCAAGAGAAAACTTATCAGAGATGTTATCATATAGTGATTTTGATATGAAAGATATCGGAAGAAAAAAAACAGCTGTATTTATAGTTATTCAGGATGAAAAGAAAACATATCATTCACTAGTTACTATATTTATTAAACAAGTTTATGAAACATTAATTGATGTTGCTCAAGAATCAGGTGGGAAATTAGCTTTTCGAACTAACTTTATTTTAGATGAGTTTGCTAATATGCCACCATTAAAAGATGTAACTACAATGGTTACAGCAGCAAGAAGTAGAAATATTAGATTTAATTTCATAATTCAAAACTTTGCTCAATTATATCAAGTTTATGGTAAAGAAAACGGAGAAACTATCAAGGGTAACTGTGGGAATATCATTTACTTAATTAGTAGTGAACTTGGAGCACTAGAAGAAATAAGTAAGATGTGTGGTGAGGTAAAATCAAAAGACAAAGATAAAACAGCGTCTACGCCACTTGTTACAGTTAGTGATTTACAAAGGTTAAGCCCTGGTGAAATAATTGTTTTAAGAACAAGAATGATGCCATATAAAACCAAGGTTGTATATGATCATGCTATTGATTGGGGATATAAAAGAGAAGTGGCTGGATACCCTATTAGAGAAAGAAAAGCTGTTGCATTATTTGATTTAAAAGGCTATGTAAATGCAAAACGTGAACAAAAAATGAATGATTTAATTGGTGGAATGTCAGCAAGTAATGATAAAGCTAGTCCGTTTGGAAACTCAGCTAAATCAACACCGTCTTTATTTGATCAAACTGATCCATTTAAAGAAAAAACATCACCATTAAAAAATGATTTTCCATTTTTACCACCATCATTGGGCGCTAAAACGGATGAAAAAGAATTTCCGTTTATCCCACCAGTGATTGGAAATTCAGCTGATAATAAAGAAATGCCAACTAGTTTAGGTAGTATGGAGGATAAAAAGTCATTTAATATTGATGATTTAGTTAAAAGAATAGATGCTAGAATAGCAGAATTAGAGGCAGAAGAAGCCAAAGAAAGCACTAGTATTCCAGCGATACCAATTACAAAAGAACAAGTTAAAAAAGATACTAATATTCCAGTTAAGCCAGTTATAGAAGAAAAAATTAAAAAAGATGTTGAGTTATCTGTAAATAACTCAAAAACAAATGAAGTAAAAATTAGTGATGACCAATTCTTTGATGATTTCTTTAATGATGATGAATATTAGTCATTTTACCTTTTGATATTTTATTTTTCTGCATATAATTAAGTAGGGTGGAATAATGAATATATCGATTGATGATTTCTTAGAACTGGATAATGTGGAAATTATAGATATGCGAAGCATAGAAAAATATAATGATTATCACATTCCAAGCGCTAAACACATTCCTAAATTATTACTTTTAAAAGATCCAGAAAAATACTTAAACAGAAATAGTGTTTATTATATTTATTGTCAAAACGGTGCTAATAGTTATAAAGTTTGTTGTGCGCTGGAAAAAAAAGGATATAAAGTTAGGAATATCTTAGGTGGTTATGAATCATGGGTATTGAAAAAATCATAATTTAATATGATTTTTTTTATTTAAATATTTGTCTATAAGATTAATTATTTGATATAAAAGATAAGAAATAAAACCAAGTAAAAATATACCAGTTAACACTAAACTCAAATTAAATACTTGTGAGCCATACATTATTAAATAACCAATTCCTTCTTTTGAAACTAAAAATTCTCCCATAATTACACCTATTAGGGACATTGAAATATTTATTTTTAGTGTATTTATAATACTAGCAATGTTACTTGGGATAATTAGTTTTGTATATATTTGCCATTTTGTAGCTCCAAGTGATTTTAGTAGTTTATATTTATTTAGATCAGTCTTAATAAAACTATGATATAAGCTATTAATTGTTATAATTACTGATATTAAAAGTGACATTAATATTATTGAATTCATGTTAGCTCCAACCCATATGATAATTATTGGTCCTAAGGCTACTTTTGGCAAACTGTTTAACATTACTAAGTATGGATCAATTACTTTTGCTATGATCTTATTCCACCACATAATACTGGCTACAAAAAGTCCTATTAAAGCTGCTAGTATGAAGCTTAGACAAGTTTCAAAAACTGTTACAAATATGTGATTATAAAGATTATTTTGATTGTGTAAATTTATTAATGTTATAACTATTTTTGATGGAGATGAAAATATAAATGGATTAATTATTTTATAGTGTGACAGTAATTCCCAAGTAGTAATAAAAACAATAAATATTGATATCTGAATTAGTCTTATAAGTATTGAAGTTCTATTAAGTTTTTTTAAATATAACTTGTGCTCATTACTCATAACAATCCAGCTCTTTCCATATATAATCATAGTATAATGAAAATTCTTTTGCTTTTCTATTTTCAATGGGATTTGTAGAGTTACTTAAATTTATATCAATTATTTTTTTTATTTTGCAAGGTCTTTTACTTAAAACTAATACTTTATCTGACATACTTATTGCTTCGGCTATATCATGTGTAACCATTATAGCAGTTTTTTTTTCGTTTTTAATTATTTCATAAACATCTTTTGAAACTGATAATCTACTTTGATAATCAAGTGCCGAAAAGGGCTCATCTAATAATAAAACATCTGGATTTGTTGCGAGTGTTCTAATTAGAGCAACTCTTTGCCTCATCCCACCAGATAATTGGGGAGGATAAATATCCAAAAAGTCTTGTAAACCATACTTGACTAACAAGTTTATGATTTCTTCTTTTAATAAGCAATTATTAGAATTTATTTCTAATCCTAATGTACAATTTTCTAATATAGTTTTCCACTCAAATAAACAATCTTGTTGAAGCATATATCCAACTTTAATGTTATCTTTAAATTTAATTATTCCGCTTGATTTTTTTTCTAAATTAGTTAGGATTGATAAAATAGTACTTTTTCCACACCCTGATGGACCAACAATAGATACAAATTCACCATCTTTAAAATTATAAGAAAAATCATCAATTGCTAAAATTTCTTCATTTTTAGTATGGTAACTTTTCTTTAATTTTTTAATTTCTATAATGTTATTTTTGCTCATTATATGTGTTATCTATTAGTTTCTCATAAGGTGCGCGTGTATCTAGTTGAGAAGCGTTTTCAGCTATGTCTTGAACGTAATTAAAGCCTTCTTCTGTTATGTATGTAGTTTCAAACCAACTATCTACTGATTTGTATCTATCTACTATTTTAGTTAAATCATTTAATGATATATCAGGGAAATATGGTAGTATTATTTCAGCAATAGTTTTAGCATCATTTTTGTGAACAAAATCTAATCCCTTTTGAGTTGCGTTAACGAACTTTTCTATAACCTCTGGGTTTTCACTTATATAACTATTCTTAGCCTGATATGTTGTGTAGGGAACAACTCCTCCTAGTTCTCCTAATGAAGCAACAACATAGCCTAATCCTTCTTTTTCAAGGGCTAGTGCGGAAGGTTCAAATAGTGAAACATAGTCACCAATCCCAGATACAAATGCACCTGACATAGATGCGAATGCTATACTAGTATCAATAGTTAAGTCTGTTTTTGGGTTAATACCATTTTGTGTTAATATCATTTCTAATGTCATTTCTGGCATTCCACCAATTCTTCCTCCAATAATTGTTTTCCCCTTTAAATCATTCAGAGTAAAATTTTCATTAGGAGTTCTTCCTACTATAAAACTCCCATCTCTTTTTGTAAGTGCTGCAAAGTTAACTAAATAATCTTCTTCTCCATTATTGTAAACATAAATAGATGCCTCTGAACCGGCAAAACCAATTTGAACATCACCAGATAAAACAGCGGCAGTAACTTTATCCGCGCCAGGTGTTAATAAAAATTCAACGTCCAAACCTTCTTCTTTGAAATATTCCTCAGCATGCGCTACATATTGAGGGGCATAAAATATACTATGGGCAACTTCTGCTACTTTTATTTTTTCTAAATTAGGATCAATCCTATTAAATACAAAGTAACAAGTAGTACCCAAAATGATTAAAATTATAGGTAAAATAAGTTTTTTCATAAATTCTCCTCTCTTCGATATTATATTCTTCTGTTTTTGAAAATGTGTATTATTACTTTTGTAATAATCATGGTATAATAGTTAAACGAAGCGAATAAAGGTGATGTTATGAATAAAGTTGAATTATTAGCGCCGGCTGGTGATTTTGACTGCTTAAAAGCTGCTGTACTAGCAGGATGTGATGCTGTATATATTGGGGGTAAAATGTTTGGAGCGAGAGCATTTTCTACTAATTTTGAAAATGATGTAATTATTGAAGCAATAAATTACTGTCATTTAAGAGGTGTTAAAGTATATGTTACATTAAATACATTGATATACGAAAAAGAAGTTAATAAGTTTTTAGAATACGTTTTATTTTTACATGAAAACAATGTTGATGCTGTAATCATACAAGATTTAGGAATGTTGGATTTAGTTCATCAAACTTTTCCTAACTTAGAATTACATGCCTCAACACAAATGCATATTCATAATTTGGAAGCTATAAAAACAGTTGAGAAATTAGGAATAAAAAGAGTTGTCTTACCAAGAGAGATGAAACTAGAAGATGTAAAAAAAATGAAACAAAGTGGGATTGAATTAGAAGTTTTTGTTCATGGCTCTTTATGTGTTGCTTATTCTGGACAATGTTTAATGAGTAGTTTAATTGGACACAGAAGTGGAAATAGAGGTAGCTGTGCTGGAAGTTGTAGATTGAAATATGAAAATGAAACAGAAGGGTACTTTTTAAGCACTAAGGATCTAAACACATTAGATAATTTAGATTTACTGCTTGACTTAAACATTAATAGTCTTAAAATAGAAGGTAGAATGAAATCAAGCGCATATGTTTATTTGGTTGTAAAGCTATATAGACAAGCAATTGATTCATATTATAAATTTGGTAAAGTAAAATATAATAAAAAAGATTTAGATAATTTAATGAAAATTTTTAATAGAGAGTATACAAAAGGCTTTTTATTTGATGATAACATAATGAATGAATATAGACCTAATAATTTAGGGATAAATATTGGAGAAGTAATTACAAATAAAAACAATAAAGCTTTTATCAAACTAACAGAAGAACTTAATGTAAATGATGGGATTAGGATTATTGGTAAAGAAGATACTGGTTTTATAGTAACTTCAATGTTTGTCAATAATAATAAGGTTAAAAAAGCGTTAGCAGGAGAAATAGTTGAGATAAAAAATGATAAAATACTAAACGGAAAAGTGGTAAAGACATATGATTATAATTTAAATAAAGAGATAAACTTACTGCTAAGAGAAGAGAAAAAAATACCTATTAAAATCGATGTAGAAATTGATAAAAAAATAGAAATTAAAATGAGTGATGGAGAAAACCAAGTTAGTATAATCGATGATTTTGAGTTAGCAATAACAAATCCTATTGATAAAATTCAATTAAGTAAGCAACTTACAAAACTAGGAGATACAGCGTATAAGTGTGATGATATAACTGTTAAAATTAAGAGTAATGCATTTATTACAGTTAAGGCTTTAAATGAATATCGTAGAAAATTAGTAAAGTTATTAAATGAAAAAAGACTATATCAAATAGAAATTATTAAAAGTAAATATAAAAGAAGTCCGCTTGATTATGAAAAGTGTAGACAAGTTAATATTTTAATCTCAGAATTAAAACAATACAATAATATTAAAAAATATCCGTTTACCGCAATTTATATGAATGAATTTCTCTATACTCAAATTAATGATAATAGAAAAATATTAAAACTTGATAGAGTAATAAATAGCCACAACATTTATGACCAAAAATTATTAATAGGTGAGATTGGAAGCTTAAGCTATAATAACATTGAAAGCGATTTTTCCTTTAATGTTACCAATTCTTATACTGTTGCTTTGTTACATAGTTTAGGTGTGCATAAAATAACGATGTCACTAGAACTATCAATGAACCAAATAAAAGACATTATAAGTGAATATAAAAATAGATATACTAGTCATCCCAATTTAGAAGTTATAATATATGGTAAAGAAGAAGCAATGATATTAAAAACTGATTTAAACAAAGACTATTTGAAGGATAAATTTAATAATAGATATAATATAGTTAGATATAATAATTTAACAACTATTTATAATTTTAAAAGCAGGAAATTTAATTGTAACGAATATTTTGACATTGGAATAAATAATGTGAGAATTAATTTATTAGACGAAGATAATTACTTGAAATATATTGAGGAAATTTATGAATAGTGTTTATATTCATATCCCTTTTTGTCCTTCTATTTGTTCATATTGTAACTTCAACAAATTAATTTATAACGAAGAACTAGTTGATAAGTATTTAATTAGTTTAGAAAATGAAATACAAACTAAATATAGAAACGATCTTATTAAAACTATATATATTGGTGGTGGAACCCCAACCTGTTTATCTGATAATCAATTTGAAAAACTACTTGAATTAACAACTATATTTAAAGGAACAATAGAAGAATTTACAGTTGAAACAAATGTTGAACTATCTTTATCTAAAATTGAATTATTAAAAAAATATAATGTGACAAGAGTTAGTATTGGAGTTCAAACACTTGATAATTTTCATTTAAAATTTCTTAATAGAAGTCATACCAAGGATAATGTTAAAAATTTGATAAATGATCTAAAAGGTTTTAATATTAATGTTGATTTGATATATGCATTACCCGATCAAACAATAAGTGATATTAAAGCGGATTTAGAATTTCTGACTAATTTAAATGTAAACCATATATCAACATATTCTTTAATAATTGAAGACAACACACTATTAAAAATTAAAAAAATCAATAGCATTGATGATGATTTGGATTATGAAATGTATAGTTATATTAATGATTTTTTAACAAAAAAAGGTTACATTCATTATGAAATTAGTAATTATGGACTTAAAAATGATTTTTCAAAACACAACTTAGTATATTGGAATAATCAACACTATTATGGTTTTGGAACGTCAAGTGGACAGTATATTAACAATATAAGAAGTTACAATACTACTAATATAGATGACTATATAGCCGGTAATTATAACAAGAGTATTGAAATACTTTCAAAGGGTGAAGTAATGGAATATGAAATGATATTAGGACTTAGAAAAATAGAAGGTGTCAACACAAAATTATTTTATGATAAATATGGTAATTATATAGAAGATATATTTGATATAAGTGACTTAATAGAAACAGGGAAACTAATTAAAGATTCTAACTTTTTGAAGATCGCGCCTAAATATTTATATTTATCAAATGATATATTGTTAAATTTTATAAATAATTTTAAAAACTAGTTGAAAATCAACTTTTTTTTTAACCTTTTAAATATAATACATAGAAGGAGGAGAAAATATGAAAACATTTTTAATGATTTTGAATATCAATTTTACGGAATCATTAATAGAAATATTGGGTGGATATGATTTTCCTATTTATTCTTTACTTCTAATTGTCGGATTAGATGCTATAACAAGATTTAGTTCATATATTTATTTTAGAAAAATCAATATAAATAAATTGATAATGTGGTTTATTAGAAACATAGGAATATTTGTTATAATATCTCTTGCTGTTTTATTTGAGAGTTTTCTTGGTGATGGGACTATGATTAGAGATGTAGTGATTTATACATTTTCAATAAATAAAATAATTACAATTTTGGAAATGTGGAAAAATATGGGAATTAAGTTGCCTAGCATTATTGTAACAACATTAGAAAAAATAAAAGCACTAAGATAGTTACTATTATTAGGTAGTTATGATATAATATTTAAACGGAGGAATGAACATGAAGAAAACAAAAATAGTATGTAGTATAGGTCCTGCTAGCAGCGATGTGGCAGTTATGAGTGATATGGTTAAAGTTGGAATGAATGTTGCAAGAATTAATTTTTCACATGCAACATTAGATGAAAGAAAAGAAGTAGTAAATAATGTTAAAATGGTTAGAGAGGTTACTAAGCAACATATAGCAATTTTATATGATACGAAAGGTCCAGAATTTAGAAATGGAATGTTAGAAAAAGATAGTATTAATTTAATAGAAGGGAATACTATTAGAGTTGTTAAAAAAGAAGTGCTAGGAAATGAAGAACGTTTTTCTGTTAATCATCCACAGGCTATTTCTATGCTAAAAATAGGTGATTGCATCTTATTAGAAAATGGTTTAATGAAAATAGAAGTTATTGAAACGGATGAAGATGGTGCGACTTGTAAAATAATTAATGGTGGTGTTTTGGGAAATAAGAAATCTTTATCGGTGCCAGGTGTTGATTTAAATATTCCTTTTGTTAGTGAAGACGATAAAAATGATATTATCTATGCTTGTCAAAATGATGGGGATTTTATTGCTTTATCATTTGTTTCAAAAAAACAAGATGTTGAAGCAGCTAGAAAACTATGCAAAGATAATAATCGCGAAGATATGAAGCTAATATCAAAAGTAGAAAATTTAACAGCTATCGACAATTTGGATGAAATAATTGCAGTATCAGATGGCGTTATGGTAGCAAGAGGTGACTTAGGAGTAGAAGCACCACTGGAAAAATTACCACTTTACCAGAAGTTAATGATTGAAAAATGCCGTAAAGCAAATAAAATTTGTATTGTTGCAACAGAAATGTTGGAATCAATGAAAAAAAGTCCTCGGCCAACTAGGGCAGAAGTATCAGATGTTGCTAATGCGGTTTTGAATGGAACCGATGCCGTAATGTTATCTGGTGAAACAACAGTGGGTAAATATCCAATTGAAACAGTTAAATATATGGCAGATATTTGTGAAACAACTGAGCAAACTCTTGATTATTCGACAACTATATTAAACTCTAATAAAGATATAATAGGAGCTATTGCAACCTCAGCTGTATCAACTGCTAATTTATTAGACTGTTCAGCAGTAATTGTAACAACTAGAAGAGGATCATCAGCGTGTAAAATAAGTAATTTAAGACCTAAAAGTATAATTATTGCTACGTGTATAGAAGAAAAGGTAGCAAGATCTTTGGCTTTAAACTTCGGAATTTATCCAACAGTTACAAAAGAATATGAAGCAACAGATGAAGTAGTTGCAGACGCTAAATTAAAAGCAATAGAGTTTGGAGTTAAAAAAGATAACTTGGTTGTTATTACAGGCTCATTTCCAAACACTAGTAGAACTAATTTTATGAAAGTAGAAAGAATTTAAACAATTCTTTTTTTCATGTTATAATAGTAATGGTGATAGGAATGCATAAGTTTAAGTTTTTATTTACAAGAATTATAAAAATGGATTACAAAAATCTGTTAAAGATTATAACTAAAATTAGTCTGAAAAGTAATAAAAGTAAAATAAGTATTTTTTTTGATATGATTTATTGTGCTTTTAAGTATCAAGCTGGTTATTATGATTACTTAGAGTTTGAATTTTACAATTTAAATTCTAAACAAAGGAAAACATTTTTAACAAGAGGTATTAACAATGAAATAGTTTATAAATATAATGATAAGAGGTTTTTTGATTTAATTGATAATAAAATAAAGTTTAATAAAATGTTTGATAAATATTTAAAAAGAGACTGGATTTATTTAAAAGAAATCAAACAATTAGAAAAATTTATAAAAGGTAAAGAATACATTATTGTTAAACCAGTAGACGGTGAGGGTGGACAAGGAGTTAATAAGCTGAAAACTAATGTTGATATTAATGAACTATATAAAAGTTTAATTAAGAATAAACAACTATTAATAGAGGAAGTTATTGTGCAGGATAAGCGCTTAGATAAATTGTATTCGGAATCTGTAAATACTATTAGAATATTCACATTTTTTGATGGGGAAGAAGTTCACGTTTTAAATCAAATTTTAAAAATCGGTAACGGTGGAGTAGTTGATAATTTCTCAGCTGGTGGTATGTATACTTTTTTAGATATTACTGGCAAAGCTATTGTTAGTGCGATTGATAAAGAAGATAATATTTATGATACTCATCCTATTAGTAAAACTAACATAATTGGTTTCCAAGTTCCTAATTTTGATAAAGCTATAAGGTTAGTAAAGGATGCGAGTAAAGAAATACCAGAAATAAAATATATTGGCTGGGATGTTGCTTTGTCCGATAAAGGTGCTGTTTTAGTAGAAGGTAACTGTTTTCCAGGTGTCTTCCAAGTTAAAGCAAGTTTAAATGAAAAGAAAGAGGGAATATTACCTCTTTATAGAAAGTATATGGATATTTAATATGAGTGATAAAAAATTAGTTATGTTCGCGCTAGAACTACAAGATGATTTGAAAAAATTAGAAGTTATAATGATGATAGAAAAAGATATAAGAAAGCTAGAAGTAGCACTTACTATCGATAATCTTACAATTAGAAAACAAGTTGAAAATTATATTAATAATTATTTGGTTAAATGTTTATTAATTGAAAGTTTTAACTCTGATAAGTTTTCATTAATAAAATCATTAGTTACTGAAATAAAAGATTTTGATAACGAAAGTATAAATAAAAAAATAATTGAAATATTTCCAAAATTAAATGAAAATGGTCAAGCTTTTGTGGCCGATGAACTTGCAAAAATGTCTTTATGGATTGAAAAAAATTATTAATGAAAAAAACTGCTGATAACAGTTTTTTAATTTATTTCATTTAACACACTTTTATAAACTTCTTCATCGTTACTAGTAAATACCACTTCTTGAACATCGTAATTATCTTTAATCGATAAACAAATTGTATAAATAACTTCTTCAAGGATTTTTTTTGTTTCAAGATCATTAAAAATATATGAATTAAAACTTAATTCCATCAAATTCTCTTGTTGTTCAACTGCTAGTAATTCAGTTTTGTAATTGAGATAACTTATTAAATTAGTATTATATGTATTAGAACTTGATAACTCATCTACAACAATACTTATTTTATCTCGTTCATCATTTAAATACTTAGTAACGGGAACATAGTAATAATTAGAATTATGTTTATTCATATAATAAACTGTTACTTGGTTTATATTGTCTGTTTCTGTAAATTTATAAGTTTTATTTATTCCAAAGGTTCTATCTAATGTACTTGGTAAAGTAATATTAGTTTTAGGTAGTTTTGTTAATATTTGACCTTCAACATATATTATAACTTTATCAATATTATCTATTCCTGTTATTGTGTAGATAATTGCTTCAATCATTTTTTCTTCCAATTCTTCATTAATGTCTAACAATTCTTTTGAAAAGTCGATTTTAATTAAGTTTTCTTCATGTTTAATACTCAGTATTTTGGTGTCAGAAGGTAAAATAGAAGTAAATCCACTAGGAATTCTGTTTTCTAATTCACCACCTTTTATTAATGTTTCTAATAATTCTTTAACTTGATTTTCAATATCAAGGCTATTTATTATTATTTCTGTTTTACCCAAAAATTGATTATTATCAAGTAAGAATATCGGATGTGTTTTTATTTCTTGTGTGTATTCTAAATTTTGAGTTATATTTAAACTATTATCAACTGTATCTGGTAATAAATATAATAATAGTAAAGAAAATAAAGCAGCTGATGCAATAATTATTTTTTGTATAAATTTTCGTTTTAACATAAAATCACCTAATTAATAGTATGAAGATGTTTTTTTATTATGTATACTATAATGAAATTTCCTTTAATTTTAAAAGTTCAACGACAGCTCCTGCTCTGCCTTTTACTCCTAGTTTTTGCATAACATTTGATATATGGTTTCTAACTGTTTTTTCACTTATGCTTAGTTTTTTTGCTATATCTTCGGTTGTATTATTTGATATTAATAAATCAAAAACTTCTTTTTCACGTTTTGTTAAAATACTTTTTGTCATCTTTCCCTCACTTCCTAGTTGGGTGGTTTAATATTCATATTATTTTATGTTGGAAAAGAAAAAAAGTTCAAACTTTTGTCCATAAAAAAACAGTTAATTAGTAAATCTAACTGTTATATACATCTTTGTTTCAAAATTTTCTTGAACCGTACGCATAATTTTATTAGCGATATCATTGTTGTGATCGGAAGATTGAATTACAATTTCTATTTGATCTCCGTTAATTTTAATAAATGATTCATAGTTGAATTCGGTTTTAATACTATTTTCTAGTGTTTCTTCTAATGAACGATTATTATTTAGTTCTTTCATTTTATCAAACGCATCATTTTTTTCATCAGTTGTTGCTTCATTATTAGTTAATATCTCTTGAAGTTTGCTCATTTCTTCATTTAATTTTTCTTCTGCATCAACTCGTAATGCAACTAAAATTGTACTTTCATTAATAACTGGTTCTGTCATTGTTGGTATCGTTTCGCCATTGTTAGTAATTAATAGTTCTGATGGCATTGTAATGTAATAAACTGATAATACTAAAATTAAACTAAATAAAGTTAAAAACCAAATACTTTTTTTATTTATCATGAAATCCTCCTTAGATAGTTAAATATATTCATCTAATTTCACATTATGCATAAATATAACTAGGTGATGTTTATTAAAATTATCGCACATCGTGGGGGATATGAGTCTAATTATAAACCAAATACAAAAGAATGTTTACTTGATGCATTAGATAATAAAAATATTATAGGTGTTGAGATTGATGTTAGATTAACAAAAGATAAAAAAATAGTTATAATTCACGATTCTTTAATTAATTTTGTTAGTAATGGTAGTGGAATTGTGAAAAAAATGACGTTGAAAAAACTTAAAAAATATAATTTTGGGAGTGAGAAATATCCTAGTAAAATAGTTACCTTAGATGAATTTTTAAAATGTGTTGATAGCGATAAAATTATATTAATTGAGATAAAAGACAAAGATGCCATGATAAATGATATTTTGTATAATACTTTGAAAAAATACGAACTAAATTTTTTTGTTTGTAGTTTTCATTATGATATAATTCTCGATTTTAAAAAAAAATATAAATATAAAAATGGTTTAATTGTTGGTTATGGTCAAAATCTAAAACGATTATATAACCATTTTGATTTTAATATTACAACTTATTATTATAAGGATAGAGTTAGTAAAAAAAAGCCTACTTTTATTTGGACTATAAATAATATTAGAAATAATTTAGATGATTATTTTATAATTACGGATTATCCATCTTTATTTTATTGAGATTTATATTCCTTGTTAAATGAGAATAGATAATGATTTCATTGTCTATTTTTTTAATGTTTTTTAATAAGTTATTTCTATGTTTTCTTTCTATAAGTATTAAATATATATATTTGTTTATTTTATTAAATTTATAATTTAATTGTTTTAATTTTTTTGAAATGTTAGCTTTGCTTATTATAAATAACAGATTATTTCCAATAGCTATTTTTTCTTCTATATATGAGCCTAAATAACTACCAATAAAAGATCCTAATGAAAAAGCTATGATTTTGAATGGTTCTTCTTTAAGATTTATTATAACTAATCCTGTTGATATTACCCAAGTAAGTGAAATAATAAAATTTAAGATTGCGCCAATATATTTTTTTCCGTTTGCTAAAACAATTATTCTTAAAGTTGCTAAGGTGTTTTCTAAAATTTTAAGAAAAAATATTAATAAGTATGCCATCTTAATCACCATTATTATTATGAAATATTATTTTTAATTTAATCGTATAATTTTTATTTATAATTACAAAATATAATGGAGGATAAAATGGATAAAAATGAATATAAAGAGTTAGTAAAAAAACATACACCAAAAGAAACTGTTGTGAAGAGTTTCTTTATAGCTTTTTTTATTGGCGGGGTTATGGGATTAATTGGTCAAGGATTAGTTGACTTGTATTCAAACTTATTTAATATATCAACAGCTGATGCGAATATCTTTATGATTATCACTTTAATATTTATAGGTTGTTTATTTACTGCATTAGGCTTTTTTGATAAGTTTGTTAATTTTGCTAAATGTGGGTTAATTGTACCTATTACAGGATTTGCCCATGCAATGATGAGTGCATCATTAGAATTTAAAAAAGAAGGTATGGTTACAGGAATTGGTGCGAATATGTTTAAATTAGCAGGTTCTGTAATTGTTTTTGGTGTTGTTAGTGCGTATGTATTTGGATTACTAAGGTTATTGTTAGGAGGATAATATGACATTTACTTATGATGATATATATATCAATAATACAGCTACTGTAACAGGACCTTATGAAAAAAAAGGACCTCTTGGTGAATACTTTGATAAAAGTTATGATGACTTATATTTTAAGACTAAGTCATGGGAAGAAGCTGAAATTAAACTAATTAAAGAAGCTGCTGTGTTATTGTTTAATAAGATAAATAATAAAATTGATATTCATATTTCAGGCGATCTATTAAATCAGCTAGTAGCTACTAATTTTTCTGCTTGTGAATTAGGGATTCCATTAATTGGTATTTATGGAGCTTGTTCAACTAGTGTATTGGGGCTTTTAATCGGTTCGAATATGATTGCTAGTAATCAAGTTAAAAGTGTTCTTGCGACAACTTCTTCTCATAATAATGCAGCAGAAAAACAGTTTAGATATCCTGTTGAATATGGTGGTCCAAAACCTAAGACAACGACCTTTACTTGTACAGGTGGAGCAGCAGCTTATTTATCAAAAGAGAAAATCGGTATTAAAATTGAAAGTGGAACAATAGGGAAAGTTGTAGACATGGGAATAAAAGATGCTTATCAAATGGGCGCAGTTATGGCACCAGCAGCAGCATCAACTATTTATACACATTTAAAAAACACTAAACAAACAGTTGATGATTATGATTTGATTTTAACTGGTGATTTAGGGGTATATGGTAAAGAAATATTAAAAGACTTTATGAAAAAGGAATACAATATTAACTTAAAAAACTATGATGATTGTGGGACTTTATTATATAATTTGGAAAAACAACCTGTATATTCTGGGGCTAGTGGACCAGCGTGTGCGCCACTTGTAACATATGGGTATATATTTGATAAGATGAAAAATAAAAAATTAAAGAAAGTGCTATTGGTAGCAACAGGAGCTTTATTATCAACAACAACTGTCAATTTGAAAAAAACAATACCAGCAGTTGCTCATGCGATAAGCTTGGAGGCTATATGATATATATTAATTCTTTTCTATTTTGTGGACTTATTTGTGGGATAGGACAATTAGTGTTTGATAACACTAAGTTAACTCCTGGACATATTACAACTATATTTGTTGTAGTAGGATCATTTTTAGATGTATTTAATATTTATGATAAAATAATATTATGGGCAGGAGCAGGTGCCTTAGTTCCTATTACAAGCTTTGGACATTTATTAGTTCACGGAGCGATAGATACAGCTTCGGATGTAGGAGTTATGGGATTAATGACAGGAATGTTTAATTTAACCGCTTCTGGAATAACAGCCGCAATTGTATTTTCTTTTATATTTTCTTTTATTTTTAAACCTAAAAGTTAAATTTTTTAACTTTTTTATTTGACTTTACATTATTATGAAGATATAATATTTTATTAATAAAGGAAGTGATTTTATGGATTCAACAGTTTTTGCACTACTAGCAACCATAACTACTATTGATTCAGTAGATAAAATTTTTATACTGAATTATATTTCATTAATTGAGGGAAAAACGTATCAAGCAATAAGAAATGGTGTTAAAAGAAAATATTTTAAACCGTTGATTGGTTCAGAAGAATATCTTGTATCAGAGGATTTTGATCCTAACTTTGATGAAGGGAATGTAATTGCCACGCACATAATTACAAGAAATCAATTACAAATGGATTATCCAAGTTATACTGATTATGCAGCTATGATTGAATATGAACGTGATATAAAAGAGGATTTAAGTTTTTATTATTATAATGTTGATAAAGAAAAAATGATAATTACTAGAATTGAAATTGATGAATTTATTTCTAGAATTGAAGGCAATAAATTAAAAAAAGAAGATGATAAGTTAATTAATATTCAATCTCTTGTTAACAACTTAGTCCGTTATGAACCGGAAATCAAATTGATTTCGGCCGAAAATATAGGTGCAGTACTTATGGCACCTATGCTGGATGAGAAGCAATTTTTATCTAAAATAAATAAAATTATGAAAAAAATTAGTGAATTAATTGGATTGGAAGAAGTTAAAAAATTTGCTAATGATTTAGTTAATTGTGTTTATTATGATAGGTTTTGTACTGATAATACCCCTGATGAAATAGAGCAACTTTTAAGTCAATATAATAGTAATATGTTATTTTTAGGAGAACCTGGAACAGGGAAAACAACGGTTTCTAAATTAATGGCTGAACTTTTAAAGGAACTAGGTCTTATTAGTTCATCTAAAATAACTTTTATAACACCAGATGCGCTTATTGGAAAGTATGTTGGACATTCAGAAGCTAACACAAAAGAATTAATCGCACAAAATGAAGGCGGCGTAATTGTACTAGATGAAGCATATCAACTAGCAATAGGTGAAAGGAACTTTTCTGGCAAAGTATTGCCTATCATATTAAAAGAGATGGAAAAATCTTCTGATACTTCAATTGGTTTAGTTGATAAGAAAAATAAAGTGAGTTTTATATTTTTAGGTTATAAAAAGGAAATGGAAGAATTAATTGAAATGAATTCTGGCTTTATTTCAAGAGTTCCTAATAAGATTGAGTTTAAAAATTATAAAGAAGAAGAATTATATCAAATTGTTGTGAATCGAGCTAAAAAACAATTTAAAGCATTAAGTATAAATGAAGAAGCAGAAGCTGAAATCAAAAGAATTATTAAACTAGCTATAAAACAGGATAATTTCGGTAATGCAAGATTTGCTGAGGGCTTAATTAACAAAATTATTAATCAACATAAAACAAATGTTGTTCGTGATAAAAGGAAAGATGATTTCGTTATAACATTAGCTGATATATCTAGTGATATTTTGCAAGAATTAGGGATTACTGGAAAACAAAAAACAATCGGATTTTCGATGTCTTAACTGACATCTTTTTTTTATTATTAATTAAGTATTGATTTATAGTTAAGAATGATATATACTTAAAATATAGTAGAGAGGAGTAAGATTTATGGAAGAGATGAGTATTTTTACAGGAGCAGCTATGGTAATATGGGTAATTATTTTAATTATGAGTCTAGTTTTGCTTATTGCAATTTGGAAGTTATATGTAAAGGCAGGTAAACCAGGATGGGCATCGATAATACCTATTTACAATACTGTTGTGATGTTAGAAATAATTAAAAAGCCAGTTTGGTGGATTTTCTTAATGTTTGTGCCGTTTATAGGTCCATTTATTATGATTTATATTGTAGTTCAATTTTATAAAGCATATGGCAAAGGTACAGGCTTTGCAATTTTTACATTATTCTTCCCATATATAGGAATTCCAATTTTAGGATTTGGGGATGCGAAATACATATATGGTAATAGTGATGAACCAAGTGTTCAACCAATGCAACCAACACCAAGCGTTCAACCAATGCAACCAACACCAAGTGTTCAACCAGCGCAACCAACACCAAGTGTTCAACCAGCGCAACCAACACCAAGTGTTCAACCA
>CAYJPP010000004.1:0-38932 GCA_964372175.1 uncultured Muribaculaceae bacterium | reverse complement strand
AAGTTATTAATAAAGAAGACCCTCCATAAGATAAAAATGGTAACGTTACACCCGTTACTGGTATTAAACCAACAACAACCATTAAATTTAATATTGCTTGAAAAGATAATTGAAATATTATCCCGAATGATAAATACTTGCCAAATTTATTATCACATTCTCGCGAAATTTTAAAACCAATTATACAAATAGTTGCAAATAAAACAATAATTAATAGTGCTCCAAAAAAACCTAATTCTTCACATATAATTGAAAATATAAAATCGGTTTGTGGTTCGGGTAAATAAAAATGTTTTTGTCTTGAATTACCTATACCAAACCCAAATACCCCCCCAGGTCCAATTGCATATAAACTTTGTATTATTTGAAATCCTGAACCTAGTGGATCACTCCAAGGATTTAAATAAGACATAATTCTTTCTAAACGATAAGGGGCTGCTATAATAAGTCCTACTATTAAAGTTATTCCTAATATTCCCATACTAATAAAATACTTCATATCAACACCTGATATAAAAAGCATACCTATAACACTTATCACAATTATTATTCCGGTTCCAAAATCTGGTTGTAACATAATTAATCCAAAAACTAGTAATACTAATAATAAAACTGGTAAAACACTTTTTAATGATTTGATTTTTTCTTTATTAGCTAAATACTTAGCTGTAAATATAATTAACCCTAATTTAGCAAATTCAGAAGGTTGAATTCCAAAAGAACCTAACCCAAACCAACTTCTAGACCCATTTCTAATAGTTCCTATCCCTGGTATTAAAACTAATATCAATAACATTACACAAATAAATAAGATTAATTTTGATTTTCTCTCATATAAATTATAATCTATTTTACTTATAAATAACATCATAAATAACCCTATAATAAAAAATAGTCCTTGATTTTTAACGAATTTAAAGGCATCATCAAATTTATACTCTGCCCATATATAAGAAGACGAATAAACCATAATTAAACCAATAATACATATAAAAACAATACTAAATAAAAGTAATCTTTTAATACCGCTCACCTCTATTTAAATTTATTGTTATAAATAAAAAAAAGAACTATTTAATATAGTTCAAAATTATTTATTTTTATTACTTTTTTTAGATATTTCAATTCTCACTTCTCTACCATTATATCTTTTATTTTTCATTAATTTTATAAATTTATCAACTACTTTTTTATCAATATCAATAAAAGTATAAGTATTTAAAACTTCAATATTAGTAAAGTTGTCTTTGTTAAGATTAGTTTCTTTTTTTAGATAATCTAATAAACTACCTTTTTTAACTCCGTCTTTCTTACCAACAGTAACAAATACTCTTGTTTTATGTTTATCTACTTTTTGACCACTTCTTTTATCTTTTACAACTATATCTTCTTGATGTAGTGACCCAACTGATTTATCAACATTATATTTAAGTAATGAAGCTGCTAAATTAATTAAGTCCCCTTTATTTAAATCTCTAACATACTCTAAAGCTTTATCTACATTTTCTACTTTTTTACTTTTTTCAATAGTTGATAAATACTTAGTTTCTATTATTTCATTAAATGTCGGAATATTTACTTCTGTTAATTTAGATTTTGTGAATCTTTCTAATTCACTTAATAATTTTAAATCTTTATGTGTAATTAAAGTTAACGACTCTCCTACTTTTCCAGCTCTTCCTGTTCTACCAATTCTATGAACATAAGTTTCAAATTCACGTGATAATCTATAATTAATAACTAAATCAATATCATCAACATGAATTCCCCTAGCCGCTACATCAGTAGCTATTAAAAAATTAAATGATCCTTTTTTAAATCTTTCTAAGGTTTGTAATCTCATATTTTGAGAAATATCTCCGTGCATAGCTTCAACAGAATACCCTCTGTGTTGTAACTCATTAACTAATTCATCACATTCTTTTTTAGTTTGACAAAATATAATAGTTTTTAATAACTCTTTAAAATCTAATATACGACATAATATTTCTATTTTATGCTTTTCATTAACCATACAATAATACTGTGAGACATTGTTAGATGTTTCAGTATCTTTTTTAATTTCAACATGAACTGAATCAGTCATATAATTTTCAGCTAATCTTTTAATTTGCTTAGGCATAGTTGCTGAAAACATCAAAATTTGTTTTTCAACATTTGTTGCTTTTAAAACTTCTTCAATATCTTCAATAAATCCCATATTTAACATTTCATCTGCTTCATCTAAAACAAAATACTTAATATCAGCTATTTTTAATTTACCTCTTCTAATTAAATCAAGTACCCTACCAGGTGTTCCAACAACAATATCAACACCTTTTCTTAAAGCATTAATTTGTCTTTCAATCGAATCCCCACCATATACAGCTAATAAATCAAAACTTGATGAATCATTTAAATTTTTAAACTCATCACATACTTGAATTGCTAACTCTCTTGTTGGAGTTAAAATAATCGCTTGAACAACATTTTTTTTAATATCTATTTTAGATAAGATAGATGACGCAAACGCTAATGTTTTACCAGTTCCTGTTTGTGCCTGACCTATCACATCTCTTCCCTCTAATATTAACGGGATAATTTCACTTTGTACTTCACTAGGAGTATTATAACCAAGTGCCTCAATCGCACTTAAAACCTTGCTAGATAATCCTAGACTTTTAAAACTTTTTTCCATAATTTCTCTCTTTCAACTGGATAATTATACACTATATTACTAATATAAGCAACCTTTTATTAAAAAAAGATGATTTTATCACCTTTATATTACAAATTTACTTAGAATTTCCTAATTTTAAAGCTTTAACATTATTTTGTATTTGTTCTAATTCGTAAGTTGTTACATTGTTAGGCGTAATTACAGAGTTCTTTAAAACATCACGATTATCGGTGTACATTTTTATTTTACGCAACTTACTAAGTTTACTAGCATTCAAATAAATGTTTTTACCTCCAATTATTGAACCTCCAACAAATAAAATTGTCAAAGCTGGTGAGAATCCACATTCAAAACTAGTTGTTGCCAAAGCATATGAACCTAATGTACTTAAATAGTTTATTGCTTGTCTTGTTTTAACTTTAAAATGTAAATCACTAATAAAAAGCGCTTGATTACTCATTTGTTTCAATATTTCTAATTCTTTATTTTTTGTATAAGGTACTAATTCTGTTATAACTTCTTCTAAAACTGATTTTCTAATAACTAATTGATTTTTAGTTTTTGTGTATCCTAGAATTATATTTTTATATTCACTTACTAGCTCTTTTTCAAACAAATCAAATGTCATATTATCTCTCCTTTTTTAATTCTAACTATCATACTTATATCACCATAATAATAAAGATATTCCACATAATTAAAAATATACTTAGGTTCACACTTTATTAATTAAAATTGAACTATATAAAATTTATTGTTATAATATATATACGGAGGTAAATATGAGTAAAAATACACAAGGATATATATATGTATTTAAATTAATAGTAGGTACATGTAATGATTTTATTAAAATTGGGAAATCAGGAAATATAGATAATGAAAAAGATAGATTAGTTCAACATAAAAGAACCTCTTATCACGGCTTCACACCTTATTGTGACTTTGTAACTGGTAAAATAATTGCAACAAAATTTGAAGTTAAAAACATGAATAAATGTGATAAAGCTATCAAAGAGATTAAAAAACTTAAAAATAAACAATTATCAAATTTAGAAGTTTACAACATTGATTATGACATCGCTAATAAATTGATCTATGAATATTTAGTAAATGAAAATGAATTAATTAAATTTGTCGAAGATGGTTACAGTGTATACCCATTTATAAAAGAAAGTACTTCCATAAAAAGCATTACAAAAAAAGACTATAACAAAGTAAAAGATGATTTAATAAATAAATATAAGAAAAATCTTCCAGAAGAACTTTTAGAAATATTACGCGAAAAAGATGAATTTATTAAACATTGTAAAAGTCATTATGATAGAAAAAACTATATCGATTTTCCTAATGATTTAGTTTTAGATACTAATTTTAATGCTGAGACTAGAATAAAATTATATAATGATCTGTTAAATATATTAAATAGTTAAAACTCCTTAAATTAAGGATTTTTTTATTGAAATAATAATAAACTATAAATAATTTCATACATTTAAACAGGTGATAACATGTTTGTAAAAAATATTAATGTCAGAACAAAAATATTATTATTAATTTTATTAATACTCTTTATTACTATAATTGTTAGAATATTGTATGTTCAAGTTGTATCTTATGATAATTTAAATCATTTAGCAACTAGTTTATGGAGTAGAAACTTACCTGTTGAAGCAGATAGAGGTATTATATATGATAGAAATGGTGTTGTTTTAGCAGATAATATAACCACAACTTCGATAGTATTAATACCTAACCAAATTATAGATAAAGAATACACAACTACAATATTAGCTGAAAAATTAAATGTATCTTACGAAGAAATAGAAGAACATGTCTTTAAAAAAACATCCATTGAAAGAATTCATCCCGAAGGAAGAAGATTAGATTATCAATTAGCCGATGAAATAAGTGCTTTAAATTTAGCTGGTGTTTATTTATTAAAAGAAAGTAAACGTAATTATCCATATAATGAACTACTAGCCCATACCTTAGGATTTGTTGGAATAGATAACCAAGGACTATCCGGTTTAGAACTAATGTATGATGAATATTTAACAGGAAGTTATGGTTCCATTAAATATTTCAGTGATGCGAAGGGAAACAGACTAGAACTAGCAGAAGTATATGAACAACCACAAAACGGTATGAATTTATATTTAACCATTGATTATAACATTCAATTAGCATTAGAAAGAGAATTAAACAACGCCATAAGTAAATATAATCCAGATCAAGCCCTAGGACTAGTTATGGATGTTGATACTGGTGAGATACTAGCCTTATCTTCAAGACCAACCTTCACTCCTTCTGAATATCAAAACTACACAACTGAAGTCATCAATAGAAATTTACCTATTTGGATGACATACGAACCAGGTTCAACATTTAAAATAATCACCTTAGCAGCGGCACTAGAAGAAAAATTAATAGATTTAGATAACGACTCATTTTATGATGATGGTTCAATTAATGTTGATGGAACCACCCTACACTGTTGGAAACATGGAGGCCATGGTCATCAAACATATTTACAAGTAGTTGAAAACTCATGTAACCCAGGTTTTGTTAATTTAGGTCTAAAATTAGGGAAAGAAACACTATTTAGTTACATTGATAACTTTGGCTTTGGCGAGAAAACTAATGTCGATTTAAATGGAGAAGCATCAGGAATATTATTTAATTTAGATAATGTTAATAATCTAGAACTAGCAACAACAGCCTTTGGCCAGGGAGTATCAGTCACACCTATTCAACAAGTAACAGCCGTTTCTGCAACTATTAATGGCGGTTTATTATATACCCCTTATATTGTTAAAAGTATCAATGAACCTGAAACAAACACCGTAATTAAAAGTACAGAACCTAATCTTATTAGAAAAGTAATATCTGATGACACCTCAGATAAAATAAGATATGCCCTTGAATCAGTTGTCGCAAACGGATCAGGTAAAAATGCTTATATTGCCGATTATAGAGTTGGCGGAAAAACAGGAACAGCTCAAAAAGTTGAAAACGGTAGTTATTTAGTTGGAAATTACATAACATCATTTATCGGCTTCTTACCGGCAGACGATCCAGAAGTAGTAGTTTATATAGCCATAGATAACGCCAAAGGAGTCACACAATATGGTGGGACAGTAGCTGCGCCTATCGCTAAAAACGTTATGTTAGACATAATAAATACATTAAATATAGAAAAAAGAGAAAACGGATTAGATAAAGAATATGTTTATCCCGATAAAAAACAAATAAGAATACCTAATGTTACAAATATAAACATTGAAGAAGCAATAAAACTATTAAAAGATTTTAAAATTGAATTTTCTGGTTCTGGAAATAAAGTTATACATCAAACACCAACATCTAATACCCTTGTATATGAAGGAGATACCATAAAATTATTGTTAGGAGATGAATAAATGTTATTATTAACAAAAGCAGTTATTGTTTTACTTGCTAGTTTTATATTAGCAATGTTGATAGGATTTATCTTAATACCTATATTAAAAAAGTTAAAAGCAAACCAAAGACTAAATGATTACCTAAGAACAAGCCATCAAAAAAAAATAGGAACGCCCACCATGGGAGGACTTATATTTATTACATCAACCATTATAATAATGTTAGTAATGCTTATAACAAATAAAATAAACATATCATATAATTTAATAATTATTATATTTACATTTTTAAGCTACGGTCTAATAGGATTTATAGATGATTATTTAATAATAATTAAAAATAATAATAAAGGACTATCAGAAGGAAAAAAACTTATACTCCAAGTGATAATAGCCATTATATTTTTCTATCTATTTATGAAATCAGGCAACGAACCACTATTATGGATTCATTCACTAGATATAAAAATAGAAATGGGCTTTGTATATGGATTATTTATTTTGTTCGTCTTGTTATCATCATCAAACTCAGTTAATATAACAGATGGACTAGATGGCCTAGCAGGCGGTCTAACATTAATAGCCTTCTTAACCTTTGGAATTATAACATACAACACAGGATGGTTAGAAGGATACGAAAGTATAGCCCTATTGTGTTTTTCATTAGTAGGCTCAATATTAGGATTCTTAGTATTTAATGTTAATCCAGCCAAAATATTTATGGGCGACACCGGCTCATTATCCCTAGGAGCAACCCTAGGAGCCATAGCAATCATAACAAGACATGAACTACTATTAATATTAATTGGAATAGTATTTGTAATCGAAACAACTACCTGCATAATACAAAGAATATATTATAAATTCACAAAAAAAAGAGTCTTTTTAATGACTCCTATTCATCACACATTTGAAAAACTAGGCTGGAATGAAGCAGAAATAGTTAAACTATTTTGGATTATAGGACTAATCGCTTCATTGATTGCCATAAGTTTCAGTGTTTTATTATAATTTATTCTATTACCCAAAGGGCTGAACGTCCAGAATTGTATGAGTTAAACGCGCCACTATTATGGAATGCGAATGCATCAGAATCTGAAACTGAATCTCCCAAGCCTCCGCGTCTAAACCAAGAACCAGTCACTGAATTTATAAAGTATGCGTCACTTTCATTCCATGTTACATTACTATCACTTGGTTGCATTTCCTTTGTTGCATCTCCTAATAAACCAAATGTATATATATTATCACTACTCGCTAATTCATAATTATCATAGTATTTTTGTTTTGGTGCGGGATCAATTCCAAGAGAACTTATCTCTTGATTCCCTACTGCCATCATATATTCAGTATTCTCACCAGCCATATCATATATACCAGTTATATTATGCGTCGTACTTGCAATAACTCCATTTGGGGTATTCCATTTATAACCATCTGAACCTAAACTATTTGAAATTGATTGTGAACAATTTTCATTTGGGGCTGTTTTGCATATTCCATAATTAGATTGCGATAAATACAATATAGCTCCCCATTCACTATTTTTTAACATATGTATATCTGATGTACTATTTAATCCATTTTTTCCATTTCCATTTATTATTAGTGTATATAGAGAATGCATACTAAAATTGCCATAAGAATTTATATTAGGAATTATTTTACTTTCCGATCCCTGCTCAAACTTTCCTACCCATATTCCGTCTAATTCAACTGTTGTTCCATCTTCTTCTGTATATGAGAATGCTGGGTGGGTTAACCACTCTCCTGCTACACTTGCTGGATCACTTGTTAACAGCACTACTTCTTTTGTATCTACATCTTTATCTTCAAACTCAATATTAACAGTTATCGGTGTGTTGGATGAAAATATTTCGTACTTATATCGTGGGATGTACACATACATTTGTTCTATTGCGCTTGTTGGAATTATAGTTCCAGCAGCAGCTGTTCTGTATGTTTCATCATTCACTACAACTGCATTTGCCCACTCACTATTATCATAATCATACCATTCTTCATTTGTATCTGCTACTGTTATTATTCCAGATGCAACTGAATCATTTTCATCATATGATATTTTTACAGGTACTAGTCCTGTTGGTAATGCTACTGTAATATTTTCAGTTGATGGCACTTCTGGTTCTGTTACATCTGTTTTTGATGCACAACTACTTCCTTCTGTTACTGTTTCATCTATTTCTATTTTTTCTTCTGTTGATGCTTTTTCATAACATTTATTATCTATCCACAACGCTAATGTTATCTTCCCTTCTTTATCAATTTTTATTGTTGCATATTCTAATGTTTCTCCTGTCAGGTCCATAAAATCATATACATTTTCTTTTCCATCAAATAATTCTTCATTTTCTTCTGTTAACCTACTTGTTGCGTAAAATGTTTCTGCTCCACTTAATATTAAATTCGCTTCTGAAAGATTAGCAGATTTTTCTGCATCTTCTATCACATCTAATATTATTGGTGTTGCTATTAAAGCTACTATTGCTAAAATTATTATAACTGCTAATAATTCTATTAATGTAAACGCTGATTTATAAGGCTTACCTACATTTTTTTCTTGCATACAATTCCTCCTTCTTAAACTATGTATCCTATATAAATATATCATAATTTTTAACTTATGTACACTGTTATATTAAAAAAATATGATTTTATTTAAGTTAAAATAAAAAAGTAGACTAATCTACTTTAATATTTATTAATTCATATTTATTATTAAAATATGTAAATAATTCTTTAATTGTTGCAAGAATAGGTGTTGATAAAATCATACCTAATATTCCAAAGAAATATCCAAATACTAATAAACCTGATATTATTAAAACTGGATTTACTTTGGTTGTTTTACTCATAATAAATGGTTGTAAGAAGTTACCTTCAATAAATTGTAAAACAGCAACCGTAATAAGTACTCCTAGACCTATTGGTATACTTTGTGTTAAACCTACTAAAACAGCTGGTGCCCCACCAATATATGGCCCAGCATAAGGTATTATATTGGTTATCGCACAAAATAATGCAAATACGATTGGTGACTCTAATCCTATTATAGAAAATGCAATTGAACTTAATACAAAGACAACTGAACTATCTATTAAAGCACCCTTAACGAAATTTCTAAGTGGGCTATCAATAACCTCTGCTATTTCACGAGCATTTTTTCTTTGTTTTCTAGGAAATAAGTTAAACAAATTCGAACTATGCTTATCAAAATCAATTAATAACATAAATCCTATAATTAAACCAATTACAAATACACCAATACCTGAAAACAAACCTGTTACAAATGAAACTAAGAAATCAGGTAAAGCACTTACTATACCACCTATAATATTTTCAAATTGCGCAAAGGCATTGCCTTGAAAAGCTTCAACGTCAAAACCTTCAATACTTTTAAGTTCATCAAAAGCAATATTAATCCATGTTTCAAAAGTCGCTATAACCCCCGGTATCGTATTACTGACAAACTCATTTATTTGATCTGCCAATAATGGAATTATTGAGTTTAATACCAAAAATATTATAATAAATAGAACTAAATAGCAAGCTGCTGCCCCAAAGCTTCTACGGAGTCCTTTTTTATTTAAAAAGGTAACGATCGGATCAAATAACCATGCAATTACAATTCCTATAAATAACGGAGATAAAATACCTAAAATTATAAATAAATATTTAATAATACCTGTATCTCGTAAAACAATTGTAGCAACATATATACCAGCTACTATTAAAACAAAAAATAATACTTTTAAAACAGAATGTCCAAGAGAAATTAGTTTATTTAATCTTGTATAATTTAAATTAGATTCTTCTTTTTTTCTAAACATAATTACACACTCATTAATTCAGTTTCTTTTTCTTTTAATTTCTCTTCAACTATTTTATTATATTTATTAGTTAATTCTTGAACTTGATCTTGACAATACTTAATATCATCTTCTGATATTTCTAATTTTTTAGCCTCATTATTACTATCTTGTCTAACATTTCTTAACCCTATTTTAGCATCTTCTGCTATTGATTTAACTTGTTTAACATAATCTTTTCTTGTTTCTTCTGTTAAAACGGGAATATTTAAAATAACAATCTCACCATTATTATTAGGCGTTAGACCTATATTTGCTTCATGTATTCCTTTTTCAATCGCTCCTAGTGCCCCTTTATCAAAAGGTTTAATAGCTAGTTGCCTAGCTTCTGGAATTGAAATATTAGCTAATTGTTTTAAAGGCGTATCTACCCCATAATAATTAACCATAACTCCGTCTAAAATATTAGGATTAGCTCTCCCCGCTCTAACATTAGTAAATCTTTTTTCCATATTAGCAATTACATTTTCCATTTCTTCTTCTGCATAAATTAAAATATCATCCATCATATCACTCCTTCAATTTGTTAATTTGTGTTTGATAATCTCCATTTGTAATAAAGCTACCAACGACCGCTATATCAACAGCTAATCCCTTTATATTCGTATCATTAATCCCACCATCTACTTCAATTACAAAATTCCCTTTATTTTTCAATTCGTTAATCTTATCTTCAACACCAATATATTCCTGTCCACCCAAGCCTGGCTCGACACTCATTATTAAAACTAAGTCAATATAAGGTAAATACTTAGTAATTAAAGACACATCTGTTGATGGCTTAATTGAAATACCAACTTTAATGTTTTTACTTTTAATATATTCAATCACCTTCATTATATCACAATCAAGTTCAAAATGAAAAGTAATATAAACAGGATTCAAAATTGAATACTCATCTATATACTTATAAACATCTTTAACCATTAAATGTACATCAAGAGGTTTATTAATTTTTCTTAATAAATCAATATTATTAACAGTTTTATTAGCAACAAAACATCCATCCATAACATCAACATGAATATAATCAATATTAGTTTCACTTAACTTAATTAAATTTTCTTCTAAATTTTCTTTAATACCTAAATACGAAGCAGCTATTTTCATATAATATCATCCTTTATAAATTTTAAATAATTAGTATATCTAGATTCTAAAATAGTATTCCCAACTAACTTTTTTATCTCACATTCATCTTCTTTATCATGCATACAATCTTTATATTTACATAAATGTCTATATGTATTAAATTCAGTCATATTATCTCTTATATCACTTTTTGTTAATTCTTTTAAACTCAAAGAAGAAAACCCTGGTGTGTCAGCACACATACCGCCAAATATATTTAACAATTCAACATGTCTAGTAGTATGCTTACCTCTCCCCAAAGCCAGTGAAATTTCATTAGTATTTAAATTCAAATCAGAATTCAAATTATTTAATAAAGTTGATTTACCAGCACCACTTTGTCCAGTAAAAACAGAAATTTTATTTTCAAATATCTTTTCTATTTCATTAAGTTCATAACTACAATAAACATCATATCCGATATTTTTATAATATAACTTAATTTTCTCTATAAAAGAAGTATCTTCAAGTAAATCTAATTTTGTAAAACAAATAATTGGCTTAATATTATTAAATTCAATTAAACATAATAATTTATCTAATAAATATAAATCTAAATCAGGTTTTTTAACACTCACAACAATAATGGCTTGATCAATATTAGCAACAACAGGTCTTATTAAACTGTTTTTTCTTTTTAAAACTTTTTCAATAATTTTTTTACCTTCATCAATTATAACATTATCTCCAACAACAGGAACAATATTTAAATTTCTAAATTTACCACGAGCTTTACAAATTATTTTCTTATCATTTATTAAAACTGTAAAATCATCACTAATAATTCTAATTATCTTACCTTCCATTATTCAGTAGGTTCTTCTACTTCTTCTTTTGTTTGTTGTGTGACAGTAATTGTTAATGTTGAACCAGCAATTACCTCCCCAGTTCTATTTTGAGCTATAATCGTTCCTTCTTCATAAGAATCATTAACTACATATTTAATTGAGATATTAATACTATGTTTATCAGCAAATTCATGTACATCATCAATTGTATACCCATCTGCAAAATTAGGGTATTCATCAACAAATGAAGCATAATATAATACTATTGTATCCCCAGGTTCTAATGTTTCTCCTTCTTTCGCACTTTGATCGACAATTGTGTTTTCTTTGTAATTATCTTGATCATCTTTGGTAATTTTTTTAGATTCAATTAATACATTTAACCCTGCATTAGTTAAATTAGCTTCAATGGTTTTATAATCTGAACCAACATAGTTTTCAACTAAAACATTACCTGAATCAACTGCAACTATAATAGTTACTTCTGTTCCTTCTTTTATTGTTCTTCCAACTTGGGGTGAAGTTCCAATTACTTTACCCGGTTCAATTTCATCACTTTTTTTCTCATCAACTTCACTCGCTACAGTTAACCCGTTTTCTTTTAAAATAGTTTCTGCTTCTGTAACTCCCAATGATGATACATCTGGAACTACTACATCCGGTACTTCTGTTAACATTGGATATACTATAATAATTATGCATATAAGTGTCACTAATAAAGCAAAAACAATTCCTGTTACCCATAATAATTTATTCTTAAATCCTTTTTTCTTTTTAACTGGTTTCGTCACTTTTTCTTCCTCCGCTTCATGTTCAAAATATTTATATATTAGTTTTTTTTCTTTTAATCCTTCGTCAGTTAAAGCTTTTTTTATTTCTTCACTCATAAATTTAACTGTTTCATATCTGTTTTTAGGATTTTTAGCACATGCTTTTAAAACGATATTTTCGATACTTTGAGGAATATCTGGTTTAGAAGCACATACACTTGGAATTGGATCCTTCATTTGTTTAATTGCTATTTCAACTGCATTTTCACCTTTAAAAGGAATTTTACCGGTTAATAGTTCATACATTAAAATCCCCAATGAGTAAATATCACTTTTAATAGTTGAACCTGTTCCCGTTGCTTGCTCAGGTGGCAAATAATGAACACTTCCCATAACTGAATTAGTTTGAGTTAATTCGTTACTATTTAATGCCATTGCAATTCCAAAATCTGTAATTTTAACAGTTCCATCTTCTAAAATCAAAACATTTTGAGGTTTTATATCTCTATGAATAATAAAACTATCATGAGCACAAGAAACAGCACTAGTTAACTGTGTCATTATATCAACTACTTCTGGTAGCGTTAATGCACCTCTTCTTTTAATTAAATTCTTTAATGTTTTTCCATTAACATATTCCATTACGATATAATAATTCCCATTATCTTCTCCAACATCATACATCTCTACAATATTAGGATGAGTTAATTTAGACGCTGATAACGCTTCTCTTTGAAATCTTCTAACAAACTTTTCATCATCAGATAAATCTCCTCTTAATATTTTAACAGCAACTTGTCTATTTAAAATTAAATCATTAGCTAAATAAACATTTGCCATACCACCTTCACCTATTGTTTTAATGATTTGATATCTATCATTAATTTTATCCCCTTTTGTAATCATTCAACACCTTCTTCCAAATAAGCAATTGAAATATTATCTGTTCCGCCTTTACTATTAGCCTTAGCAATAAGTTTTTGTAATTTTTCAGTTGCCGTTCCTTTTTCATGAATAACTTTTAAAATTTGTTCATCTTCCATCATATTAGTAAGACCATCACTACATAACAATATCCCACTAACATTTCTTTCAACATCTATAATATCCATTTCAACTGTCGTCCCTGTTCCAAGAGCCTGCATTAAAATATGTTTTTTAGGATGTTCCTTAGCCATTTCTTCACTAAGTTCTCCCGATTGAACTAACATTTCTACAAATGTATGATCAGTTGTCATTTTATAAATTTTATTGTTTTTAATAACAAACCCTGATGAATCGCCAATATTTCCTAAAAGTAAATAATCTTTTGTTAAAATTGCTAAAACAAGAGTTGTACCCATTCCCTGGTTTTCTTTATGTTCCATTGTATATTTATATAACAAGACATTAGCTTCGCTAACAATTTCTCTAATAAAACTTTTAGCGTCTTCTTTCGAACCAACTGTTCCTGCTTCACTAAATCTTTTTCCAAGATGAGAAATTACTATCGATGATGCGATTTCGCCTCCAATATGACCACCCATTCCATCAGCTACTGCTAATAAAACCTCTTTCATCCTATTTTCAACAATAATAACACTATCTTCGTTTCTATCTCTTACTTTTCCAGGATCAGTTAAGTAAGCATATTCCATCTTAATCCTCCTTATAATTTGCTCGTAATTGTCCACAAGCAGCATCTATATTTGTTCCAAACTCTTTTCTAACCGTCACTTCAATTTTATTTTTTTTAAGAACATCATAAAATTCCATAACTTTATTACTTTTTTTATACTCACTACTAGTAGAGTTATAAGGTATTAAATTAACATAACAATTTATTCCTTTTAATAGTTTTGCTAATTGTAGTGCGTTTTCCTTTGAATCATTAATATCATCTAATAAAACATATTCAAATGTAATTCTTCTATTAGTGATTTCAATATATTCTTTAATTGATTGCATTAATAAATCAAGAGGATAAGCCTTATTAATAGGCATTAACTTATTTCTTAACAAATCATTAGGTGCGTGCAGTGAGATAGCTAAATTAACTTGTTTTTTTAATTCGCTAAATTCTTTTATTTTAGGAACAATTCCGCAAGTAGAAACAGTTATATGTCTACTACCAAGAGCAATTCCTAAATCATGATTAATAATATCTAAAAACTTTATAACATTGTCATAATTATCAAATGGTTCACCTATTCCCATTAATACTAAATGAGATATTCTTATATTAAGTTCTTTTTCTATTTGTAATAATTGTAATACCATTTCATGAACTTCTAAGTTTTTAAGTTTTTTTAATCTGCCACTCTCACAAAAAGTACAACCCATATTACATCCGACTTGTGAAGAAATACATAAACTATTCCCATATACTTGTTTCATTAAAACAGCTTCAATTTTATTCCCATCACTTAGTTCAAATAAATACTTAACTACATCTTTATCTTCTTGTTTAGTTAATATTTTTAAAGAATTAAAATTAAAATCATTCTTTAACTTATCAATTATATCTTTTTTTATATTACTCATTTCATCAAATGAAGTTACTCTTTTTTTATATAACCAATCAAACACTTGCTTAGCTTTAAATTTTTTTTCATTATTATTTATAAAATAAGTTTCTAATTCTTCTAATGTTTTATCATATATATTCATATCAACACCCTTTAACAATTATACCATAATTAGAAAATAATGTAATATTTTTTACTAAAAAAACTATTCTATTTACAAAAAAAAGACATTTTACATATCTTTTATACTAATTCTTTTTCATATAGTTTTTTGTACTCTATATTGTCCTTTAATAATTTTTTATGACTTCCACTAGCTATGTTTTTACCACCTTCAATAAGAATAATATTCTCACAATCAACAACAGTTGATAACCTATGAGCAATTATTAAAATAGTATACTCTCCTTCTAAATTTTTTATAGCTTTATTTATAAAATCTTGTGCTTCATTATCAAGCGCGGATGTTGCTTCATCAAATAATATAATTTCTGTATTTTTAAGTAGAGCTCTTGCTATAGCTAACCTTTGTCTTTGGCCACCTGATAAGGTTAAGCCACCCTCACCAACTTTCGTATCATAACCATCTTTTAAACTAGTTATAAAATCATGTAAATAAGCTAATTTACAAACTCTTATCATTTCCTCATCAGTCATATCATCTTTAACTAATTTTAAATTTTCTCTTATCGTCAAATTAAATATATAAGGACTTTGTGTAATTATTGAAATATTATCTCTAATCGAGTCTTTAGATAATTCTTTTATATCAACATTATCGATTAAAATACTTCCTGAATCTACCTCATATAGTTTATCAATCAAACTAAATATAGTTGATTTCCCACCACCAGACTTACCAACAAAAGCATTTTTAGTATTCGCTTTAATTTTAAAACTAACATCAGTTAAAATACTTCTCTCGCCATCATATGAAAATGAAACATTTTTGAATTCAAAATCACCATTAATTTTTTTTACTATTTTATTACCAAATTTTTCTTTTTCAAAACTATCCTCCAAAACTTCAAACACTCTATTAGCTGCAACATTATATTTTTTAGTTTTCTCAACTACAAAGGTAAAATACCTAAGCAAAGATATAATTCTGTCATAATACATATAAACAATTACAAATACCTCTAAACTCATTAAACTCATGCTATATAAATAAATTCCCAGTAAAACAAACAATAGTCTCAACAAGTTACGAGCATTATTTACCCAATATTGAAAAATATATGTTACCTGAGACATTTCATATATCTTGTCATTGGATTCTGTTAATTTATCCTCTGTTAATCTTAAAAAATTTTTATCAACATTAAGAACTTTAATATCACGTAATCCTCTAATTAGTTCTGAAATCAACCCCGTATTTTTTTCTTCTAATTTTCTTCTTTTTTTATCTAAATCAAAGAATAAACTCATACGTCTTTTTTCTAACAAATAAACTATAACTACCGAAAACAATAAGAATAAAAACATATAAATATTTATAAAAAAAACTGCAACCAAAATACCTATGTGCCCTAACATTTCTGTTATTCCATCAGTAAGTTGTATAAATACTTGTGAGATTTCTGGAACATCTTTATTTAATCTGTCTATAAAAATACCAGATGATTTTTTATCCAATTCAAGAACTTCTAATTTTAAAGTTTCTCTTGCTAACTCCATTTGCATGTTTATAACTGTCTCTTTTATATATATGGCAAATATTTTACCAGCAAAATACATACATATATTTCCGGTAAATTCAACCAAGAATATAATAACAGCTATTTTAATAATGTCTATTATTATTCCACCTGTAATTCCTAATATTAAATTAGCAGCTAAAAGCGGGACTACAACACTAATAACAACTGTAATTAAAATTAAAATCAAATACAAAATCATTTTCTGTTTTTGATTTCTAACAAATTTCCATGATTTCTTTAAATTATTAATCGTTTCTTTTAACTCTTTCATACTATTACCTTATCCTTGTTTCTTTATAAAAATGGTGAGAATATTTTTAAGACCGCTCTTCTTAATTTTACAAACCAATTAATATTTAAATATTCTTTTAAAACAACTAATTTAGATTGTTTTAAAGTCTCAACAAAATCTTTCTTAATATCTTTAATGCACTTATCATTATATATAAGAACTCCATTTTCAAAATGCAAGTATAAACTTCTATAATCCAAGTTTACAGTACCTACAACGGCATATATATCATCAACTATAAAAGTTTTAGCATGAGCAAACCCTAGTTCATACTCATATATTTCAACTCCGTTTTTTAATAGTTCTTCATAATGTGATTTAGTAATTTCATTAACTAATTTTTTATCTGCTATTCCAGGTACTAATATTTTAACTTCTACTCCACATTTTGAACAATTACACAAAGCATTAACAACCTCATCATCAATAATTAAATAAGGTGTTGTTATATAAACATATTTTTTAGCCCTGTTAATCATATTTAAATAAACATTCTTACCAACAGCTTCAACATCATAAGGACTATCATCATAAGGAATAATAAAACTATCATTTTTTATATTAGATTCAACTTTAAATTCTTCATAATTTTCTGAGACATGATTACTATAATCCCAAGTCGTTAAAAACATAACAGTCATACTCCAAACAGCTTCACCTTTAAGCATAATACCATTGTCTTTCCAATGACCATATCTAACTTTTTCATTAATATATTCATCCGCTATGTTAATACCACCTGTAAAAGCTACAACTCCATCTATAACAGTTATTTTACGGTGATCACGATTATTTAACCTCGATGATAAAACCGGAATAAACTTATTAAAAGTAACGCATTTAATACCTAGTTTTTGCAATTTTTTATAATACTTATTAGGTAACGTCATAATACTACCTAAATCATCATAAATAACACGAACATCTACACCTATTTTAACTTTTTCTTTCAAAATTTCTAATATTTCATCCCAAAACACGCCGTGTTCAATAATAAAATATTCTATAAAAATAAATTTTTTAGCTTTTTTTAATTCTTTAATCAGTTCATCTTTGTATTCTTCACCAACTTTAAAATACTTAATCTCTGAATTGCAATAAACAGGATACGTCGCTGAATCATATATATATTTAGCCTGTAAATAAGCATCTTTGTTTATCTTTTCTAATTCCATAATTTGAGAATTTTGAGGAAGATATTTTATTTTCTTTACCTTTATTTCTTTCAACTTATTAGTTATTTTTTTACTATATCTTTTTTCTCCAAATAAAAAATAAATTATAATTCCAAATAGCGGAACAGTAAATATTAAAACCGTCCATAATATTTTATAGCTAGGATTTATATTACCATTAATTATATATAATAATATACTAAATCCAATTATTAAATTCAAAATATAGAAAATAAAGTAATACTCTTGATAAGAATAAAACAACGCTGCTATAATTGCTAATTGAACAATTAATAACAATGAAACTATAAAAACTCGATTAAATAAAATACTTATTATTTTTTTCATACTAACCACCACCTTGATTATATCATAATTACAAACAAAAAAACCAATTATTTAAAATTAGTCTTTATTTATAATATCCAGATTTTAATTTAACATATAAATCGAATAGTTTAGTATAGCAGCAAATATTAACCATAACAAATATGGTATTTGTAAATAGAATGCTACTTTATTTAGTTTATAAAACTCTTTTAACATTAATACCACAACTATAATTAAAATAATAATTAAGATAAATGATAGAAAGTAATTTGAACTAAATACAAACGGCCATAATAAATTTAGTATAAGTTGTAAATTAAATAATCTTGTTGCTGTCTCGTTATTCTCTTCCTTACTTATTATAAAAGAAGAAATACCCATCAGTAAATATAAAATAGGCCATACAACTGAAAATAAAAACTCTGGTGGATAAAACTCTGGTTTAATTATATTACTATAATCATTGTTACTAATAAGACCAACTATTAAACCTAATATTATTGGTATAAATATTTTCATAAAATCACCCAATAAATTATATGAAAAAAAACTAATTTAATAACCTTTTCATATCCAACATAAAAAAAAGATGTTTCCACCTTTTTAAAATCCTATTATTAAACAAACTATAAAGAACATAGCCCCTAAAACCATTGTTAATCTAGTTATAAATAATTCGCCACCACGCTCTTTACGGTTAGCAAATAAAGCATCATTCCCACCAGCAATAACACTAGATGCACTTTCAGCTTTACCTGCTTGTAATAATACGATAGCAATCAATAAGATTGATATAATAATAAGCAATACTTGCATAATTCCTCCCTTAGGTGATTATTATTTTAACACACTTTTATCCCCGTGTCAAATTGATGTTCATTTGAGTTTCGGCTTTTTACAGTTTTTTATATAAATTTCTATTAATTTATAATTTTTTCTATGTTTTATAATTTTCTTATACTAGTTTTAGTAAATTTCGAAATTTCTTTTATAATGATTACAAAAAAATCACTTTGTGAGAATTTTACATCTTTGGAAATTTTTAACACCTTCTTCTATTGACAAAAGTTCACAAACTAATTGACTATGACCCGCACTATAAATAACACTAATTGAATTATCACCAAAATGAGAATGCAAATAATATCGATCTTCAAAAGATTGAATTGCTGGATAGATACCATGTGTATGATAACAACCAATTAAACTCATATTTAAATACTCTGTCATTTCAACACCTTGTAATAAATAGGATAAATCAAATTTAAAATTATAATCTCCACCTATTTTATTTTTATCAAAATATATACCATTTACATACACTATTTTAGAATCTTTATTCATCTCTACAATTCCATATAAAAATCCACCAACTTCTTTTGTCGGATTAAGAAAAGCATGTTTTATTACAGCGTTTTTTATACCGGCATCAAATACAACAACATTCTGTCCCATATAATTTCCTCCTTAATATAATTAAGTATTATATCATAAATGCTTTTTTAACAAAAAACATTATCAACAAGTGACAATAGGGATTACATTTTTCAATAAAAAAAACCACTATATATTTATTTTAATTAATGATATACTATCACTAAGAGGTGTTTATGACAAAAATAATAGATTTTAAAAACAATATAAGTATTGATGAATTAAATATAATTAAAAATAGTTTTGAAAGTGGTAAATTAGTAATATTTCCTACTGAAACAGTTTACGGAATTGGAGCGAATGCTTATAATGAAAATGCAGTAACTAACATATTTAAAGCTAAAAACAGAGCTAGTGATAATCCTTTAATAGTTCATGTGGCTAACAATAAAATGTTAGAAGAAATATCATTAGACATATCTATAATAGAAAGAAAACTAATTGACGCTTTTATGCCAGGACCTTTTACTTTAATATTAAAGAAAAAAAACATAATCCCTAATATAGTATCGGCTAATTTAGATACCATAGGAATTAGAATACCAGAAAATGAAATTGCTAGAAAGATAATAGAATATACTAACTTACCAATAGCCGCACCTAGTGCGAATATATCTTCAAAACCAAGTGGTACTAATCCCACTGATATAATTGATGAATTTAATAATAAAGTTGACATTATAATTGATGGTGGGCAATCACAAATTGGCTTAGAATCAACAGTTGTTAAAGTAATAAATGAAATACCAGTTATTTTAAGACCCGGTAAGATTACACCCAATGATATAAAAAAGATAACTGGTGAAGTTATTATAAAAGATAAAGTATCAAATGAAACCATAATAAGCCCTGGCTTAAAATACAAACACTACGCACCTACTACCAAATCAATTTTAATATATAATGAGAATAAACAAATATTAAAGCACATGATAAAAGAAAATGTAATTGGTAAAACAATTATTATTGGACCAGAAGAAAACAAAAATTATTTTAAAAATGTGACTTACTTATCATATGGAAATAATAAAGATTATAATATGATAGCCCATAACATATTCCGTTTATTAAGAGAAGCGGATAAGTTAAAGCAAGACTTAATAATTATTGAAGGCGTTGAAAACGAGGGACTAGGAATCGCTATTATGAATAGATTGCTAAGAGCTTGTGAATATAACTATATAACTACAAAAAGATGAGAAATCATCTTTTTATATTTTTAAAACTTGACCAATACTTAAAATTGTATTAGTTAAATTATTTTTTATTATCAAGTCATTAACAGATGTATTAAATCTAGCAGCAATAGAATAAAGCGTATCTCCACTTTGTACAGTATAAGTTATAACACCAGGTTCTGTTTCAGATTCTCTTATTTTTAAAACCTGTCCAATACTTAATACATTACTAGTTAAATTGTTTAGTCTTTTTATTTCATCAACTGTTGTATTAAATAATCTCGCTATTGAATATAATGTATCTCCACTTTTTACAGTATAAGTAAATTCATCAGGTTCTTCTACATTAATTGCTCTTATTTTTAAAACTTGACCAATACTTAGTATATCACTAGTTAAATTGTTTAATTTTCTTAACTCATCAACTGTTATATTATTATTCCTTGCAATTGAATATAATGTATCCCCTGCCTTTACCGTATATGTTACGTAATCATTTTCACCCAAATTTTCTTCCTTTATTTTTAAAACTTGGCCAATACTTAATGTATTACTAGTTAGATTATTCAACCGTTTTATTTCATCAACCGTTGTATTAAATTGCCTAGCAATCGAGTATAAAGTATCCCCTTTTTTAACAGTGTACACACTACTAGAATCAGGTATACTGCCCTCTTCACAATCAGCTAATGGTGTATATAAATTAATTAAAGCACTCCACGTACTTTTACCAACTATTCCATCTGGGACTAATTTATTTAAGAACTGAAATGACTGAACTGCTATATACAATTCTTGATCAAAAACACCATCAATTTCACCTTCATAATATAACAAATCTTTTAAGATTATTTGAACCTCTCTAACTTCCTCACCTTCATCACCTATAAACAAAGTTGGTTTGGTTAAAACAGAAAAAGTCATTGCTGGTTCCGTAATTTTGTATAACATTTCCCAAGTTTCTTGGGTTGTATTTCCCGTAACATCCAAATTAAAATCCTTTTGAAAATTACTTACATATAAAACTGTATCTGGACCATACACACCGGTAGTAGACCCCGGGAAATAATTATTAATTTTTAACATTTGTTGTAGCAAAGTTACTTCTTCCCCGCTGTCTCCTTCTTTTAAAAAACTATTATTCATACATACTCCTTTCAATAATAAATTATATGTAAATAATTAATTAATATTTAGAATATAATTAAAAAGGAGTTGATTTTATGTATAATGGTTATTTATCTGTTAATGTCTTGGCAGATGATATTTCCCAACCTATAACGGGAGCAACAGTAAAAATATTAAATACAAACATGACCTACGAAACTAATGAAAATGGCAAGACAGGAAGCATTACCTTATCTACTGTTAATAAAGATAATTCATTAACCCCCACTAATATTCCTTATGTTACATATGATATTGAAGTAAGCAAACCAGGATTAACAACCGTGACAATAAGGAACATTGAAATATTCGAAGGAGTAGTTTCTATTCAAAATGTCACATTACATTCAAATGATGAGACTGGAATAACTAATCAAGAGATAATTATCCCCCCAATAAACTTATCTGGTGATTACTCTGGAAAGTATAACGAAAAAATCAATCCAGTTAATCCCATAGTTTTTAGTGAAGTCTTTATTCCAGAATACATCATAGTACATGATGGTATTCCAGATGATAACACTGCTCCAAAGTATAATGTCCTATTTATAGACTACATCAAAAATGTTGCATGTAGTGAGATATATTCAACTTGGCCATACGAAACACTGAAAGCAAATATTTTAGCAATTATATCATTCACCTTAAATCGTGTTTATACCGAATGGTATCAATCAAAGGGATATCCATTTACTATAACCTCAGTTACAGCATATGATCAAAAATATTCTCATGATAGAACCATATTTGGAACTATTTCCCAAGTAGTTGATGAAGTAATACAAACTTACATAAAAAGACCTGAAAAAGAAGAACCACTATTCGCTCAATACTGTGATGGGACAACATTACAAAATGAAGGCTGGCTCTGGCAATGGGGATCAAATGATTTGGGAAATAGTGGCTATAAATCTTTTGATATTTTAAAGTATTATTACGGAAATAATTTAGAAGAAGCAACAGCTAGTTTCAAAGAAGGTTTACCAACTTCATTTCCCGGCGCTCCGCTTCAAGTGGGAAATTGTGGTGAACCAGTTAAAAAATTTCAAAATCAAATTAACATTATCAGAGGAAACTACCCAGGTTTAATTGAAATTAAAAACCCAGATGGAAACTTTGATGAACAAACAAAAGAGGCCGTTATATTTTTTCAAGAAACATTTGATTTAAGCCCAACTGGTATAGTTGATTACACAACATGGTATAAGATTTCTTATTTATACTTAGCAGTTAAAAGAATGATTTTTGGAGTATATGATCGTGATTAAAAAAAGGGAAACCTTTTTTTAGTTTCCCTTAATATAATACCACGACTTTGTTTTTGTATCATAGTAAATTTTATACCCCAAGTCATATAATGATTCTAGATATCTTTCAACTGAACGCTTAGTAATACCTAACTCATGAACAATATCCGATGTTTTAAAATTCTTTTTATCATTTAACCACGCTATTAAGGTATCTAATTTAGTTTGTTTATTGGCATTAAATGTTTTTTCGACACAAACAGTATTATAATATAGTTCGTCTAAATAAAATGAAAAATCATTTGAAAACAAGTAATTATTAACTAATAAAACCTTATTATACCTTTTTATTTTCAAATCAAGAGCATAATCTTCATTATACAGTAAAATATGCTTATAGTTTTTAAACTTGTGATGATATAACTTGAAAAAATATTTCAATTTTTTTTCTTTAATTTCACTTTTTATAATAACCATAAACCCATCATGTTTAGAAGCCTCATCAATACTGTCACTAATTTTAATAATAGGAAACTTATTATTTTCATTATCATTAATTTTTAATAACTCTAAATCAGCTTCTAAAAATTCACAAAATATGACATTATTCACAAATGTATCCAACTTCTTCAAAACCAGTTTTAAAATTGTCATATGTATCTTTTATAAATCCATCTCTAGCTAAAAACTCATCTGATGTTTTAGATAAATCATATTTAATTATATTTATTAAATTTTCTCCATTTCTAACACTCTCACAAGTAACACCAGTCTCATTTATATAAGATTGACAAGCATCAACATTCAATTGATCAATTAAATCCTCTACCAATTCTTCTGGAACATCTTTAAACACATTAACAGTTGTGCTTATTGTAACATTTTTAGGTTCTTCTCCTAACCCGTCAAATTCAAGCATAGTTTCAGATATAGACCCTTCTGATATTTCTATTGTACATGCTAGTTTTTTCGGTTCCATTGGTGTCTCATCTACACACCCAGTTAATAATAATATTAACCCTATCAATAATATTTTCTTCATTTTCGCTCCTTAAATACTATATATAGCTAAACACATAACAAACATTATTATAAAACATGTTATCAATCTAAATAATGTTTTTGAATATCCTTTTTGTTTTAATTCCCCTATTTTATCAAGTTGTTTAATTATTAAGTGCATCCTTAAATAATAAACTGCAATTAATGGTACCATCACCATAACAGTTATTAATTTTGTTAAATCAGTACCTGTTAACAAAATAACTACTAACAGAACGATAAATATCAATTTAGAATTTCCTACCCAATTAGCCATATAATTAGAGTATAATCTTAACCCCTCATTCTTCTGTGATTTTTCCCAACCTTTAAAAACAGATAAACCATTACCGTATTTAAAATCAGGTTTAAAATAAATAATAATAACATTAAGCGTTTCCAGTACAATAAATAAAAATATTGCTACATCTAAAATTGTCATATCTTACCTCCCTTTATATTTTATCATATTTTAGACATGTTTAAATATAAAATTAAAATTTTATTTATAGTTCCATTAAATCCATGTTATAATTATAATAGGTGATGAATATATGTATGGACTAATAACTCAAATATGTGCGTTATTTATAATAACAGCTCTTAATATAGTTTACTTTAAACGAAACAAGGTTAAAACAACTGAAACAGACCTGTATTCAGTATTATTAGTAACAACTTTATTAGGGACTATTATTGATGTTGTAGCGACCTCGTTTACTTTATTAGAATTTAATATTGGCTTAGTTATTTATGTTAATAAACTGTATTTCTTTTTTTTATGTACCATAGGCTTATTAATGTTCTACTATGCCTATTATGTAGCGCGTGGTATGACAAATAAAGAAAAAAAACAACTAACTAGATTTACATTTTATATTTCGGGACTAATTTCTATATTCTTTATAATTTTACCAATTGACGTTAATTTATCAGATAGCCTCATTATTGTAAGCGGAACATTAAAAACATTTACAAATACAGTTTTAGGCTTTTGGTCAACTTTGATCATTCTACTTATAATATATAGATTTTATAAAGATAAACAAGATTTTAAAAAAGAAAAACTAATCCCTTTATTTATGTTCGTTATTTCATTAATTTTAATAGGGATTACCCAAGAAATGACTCCTAGCTTATCCATTATTACATTTGCCTTAGTATTTAATATTTTATTAATGTTTTTCACAATTGAAAATCCTGATATAAGACTCATAGAAGAAATTAACATTGCTAAAAATCAAGCTTTGAAAGCAAGTAATGCTAAAACAGATTTTTTATCAAATATCTCACATGAAATAAGAACACCATTAAATGCAATTGTAGGATTTAGTCAATTATTAAAAGAACAAGATCTTCCATCTCAAATTAAAGAAGACATAGATGATATAGCGATGGCATCAAATTCCTTATTAGATATTATAAACGGGGTTTTAGATTTATCTAAAATAGAAGCCAATAAATTAGAAATAACAAATAAAGAATATGAGTTAAAAAAAGTATACTCAGAAGCTATAAAACTAGCAAAAACAAAAATAGGAAAAAAAGATATTAAATTTAACAGTTCTTATGATGAATCAACACCAGAATTTTTATACGGTGATGACATAAGAATTAAGCAAATAATTTTAAATCTACTAACAAATGCAATCAAATATACTGATAAAGGGTTTGTAAAAATAAGTCTAACAACTGAAATAAAAAATGATAATTGTAGATTAGTTATTGAAGTTGAAGACACAGGACAAGGAATAAAGAAAGACGATCTTAATAACCTTTTCAATAAATTCCAAAGATTAAATGAAGATAAAAATGTGAACATTGAAGGAACCGGGCTTGGTTTAGTAATTACTAAGAAATTAACTGAGTTGATGAATGGTAAAATTGAAGTAGAAAGTGAATTTAATAAAGGTTCTAAATTTATAGTAACTTTAAATCAAAAAATAGTTGTTGGAAATAAATCAGAACAATCAAAAAATATTAAAGAGCAATCGAAATTTCCAACTAAAAAAATATTATTAGTCGATGATAATGCGATCAATTTAAAAGTGGCTGAGAAATTATTAGCTATATACGAATGCCAGATAACTAGTGTACAATCAGGACAAGAATGCCTAGATATAATTAATACTAACTTTGATTTGATATTTTTAGATGACATGATGCCTGTAATGACTGGAACTGAAACATTAAAGAAACTAAAAGAGCAACCTTCTTTTTCTACCCCAGTTGTAGTCTTAACAGCTAATGCTTTATCAGAAATGAAAAATCAATACTTAGATGCCGGATTTGATGATTATATATCTAAACCAATTAATAGAAATGAACTGGATGAAATAGTAACAAAGTTTTTAAAATAACGTTTTAATTACCAAACAAAAAACCTATTAATTAGGTTTATTTTTTACATGTTTCAAAAACATGATTTTCAATATTATTATCAACTAATTTTATATCAATTATTTCATGAATAGAATTAGAAAAACTATCGTTTATTGTTTCTTGACCTTTTATTCTTAGTTCATAAAATTGATTTTTTATTAACTCATTTTTCAATTCCGTTGTCAGAATTACCGGATTAACTCCTTGATATTGGCCAAAAGCAACATATTTATAATTTTCATCCTGGCTAAAAAATTCCAATGTATCCTGGTAACTTAAAGTAATAGTATACTCGCAATCAAAATACGTCGGATTATTATGAACGTCTAATAATTCATCATATTTAGCTTGTAATTCCACCATTTCAGTTGTTAGTTCTTCATTTTCTTGCTTGGTTTCATATAAATCTTTATTTTTATTGCTAAAACTTGAAACCGAAATAATTCCTATAATTAACAATATTGAAATAATCATAATATATAATATTCTCATTCCATCACCTCTTTTTATATCATACACCTATTTTAAATTTAATGCAATTAGTGAATCAAGTGTATTAATTAATCTTTTATTATCCTCTATATTTCTTTTTTTAGGTCCTATTTTTTTCTTTGATTTTAAATTTAAATACCTATTCATTAATAAAGAATCTATGTTTAGTTCAGTATATTCATATCCATAAGTGTTAACAACAAAACATTTTTTAGAAAGTGCAACACAAGCAATCCCATAATCTTGCGTTATAACAATATCATTTTGTTTTATATTGTTCAAAATGTAAATGTCCGCACTATTATGACCTTTACTAACTATTATTATAGAACTATACTCACTCTGTAACTCGTGTGAATCATCAGCTATTAAAATACATTCTATTTTATAGTTTTTAGCTACTTCTTCAATTAATCTAATTGCAGGAGTTGCATCCGCATCAACTATTATTCTCATACATTTATCTCATCATTATCTTCTAGTATAATTGGATTTTCAAATACTTTTTTAGCATTTTCTTTCTCTGTTGTATGAATAACAAGCTGTTTTTTTGATTTTGTTTGTTTTGCCATAAACTTCAATCCTTTATGATCTGCATGGCCAGAAGTATGAATAAATTCAAATTTAATATGCAACTGTTTTATTTTATCTAAAAATGCTTTTAGTTCTTCTTTTTCTTGGTACCCCTCATACATCGAATAAATTAAGCATGCGTTTTTGTTTTTAACATTTTGCATTATATTTTCAATATCGCTTATCATTGAAGATTTAACATATAAAATAAATTTATCGTCATAAAAATTATTATCAATGTATTTTTTTAAAGGTTTGATTACATATTTATCAAAGTTCCCTTTTTTTTCTTGGTATTTTAAAGGTATATAAACACCTAAATTATGAGTTCTAACCTTGGGCAATTTGGCCTTTATATTTTTAGTTATAGTAGCAGTAAATAAGTCTAATATAAATTTATGATTTTTATTTGCTTTATACATAGTTGTTATTCTATCAACATTAGTAGATGATTGTAAAATAAATACTTGATCATATTTATCATAGACTTTTGCAATATCGTATTCTAATAACGCTTCCTTTTTAGAATCGCTATCTTTTCTACTTAATGTAGTACCCTCAGTTATTAATAAATCAATAGCCCCTACTTTTTTTATAATTTTATCTAAGGTTGGTTTTAATATTTTCCCTTTTCTTCCATGAGTTCTAAAATCTCCTGTATGTAATATTGATTTTTCTTTATTTGTAACTAAAATCATCCCTGAATTATATGCTGAATGATCTACAATATACATAGTGATTTTTAAATCATTTATACAAATTTCTTCTTCGAACTTAATGAATGTAATCCTGCTTTTATCTATTCTTTCTTTAAATGTAAAAAGATTTGTTAAATTAAAAATCGTGTAAGTTTCTTCTTCCATATATATAGGAATTTCAGTTAAAATATATTTTATTAAACCTATATGATCACCATGAGAATGAGTTATAAATACAGCATCATATAAGGGTTGTCCAATAGTCAAACCATCAATATTAGGATTTTTATCTTTTGTATCTTCTAAATCTTCTCCTAAATCAATAATTATTCTAGTACACTCACTACTTATTTCCGTTACACATCCTCCAATTTTATTAGTTCCTTTTATAACTTTAACTTTCATGTAAATCCTCTTTTAACTTTCTACACATTCATATTTTCTTGCTTCAAACGATTCAACTAATTTATCATAATTTAATTCATTATTTAAAACAACATTATTATAGGGTGAGGCAGACAATTGCTCAGAGGTGTTATCTCTTAAATAAAGTTCACTATTCAAAGTATATCTCATAAATTGTTCATCTTTTATAACTGTATAGTGATAATTATTAAGGGCATTTTTATAGCGCAAGCCATCTTTATTTAGTATTTCATAATATTCAGTATCAGGAAAATCAGTACTGTTCATTTTATCATATGTTTTTACAGTTTTAATTTTCAATACCTCTTTATTAAGTAATCCTTTATATGTAATATCTACCATCTCGATAAAAGAAATATCAGTCACATGATTCATATTAAATGTTATACATGAAATATATTTTTCTTGATTATTAAAAAGTATAAATAAACTACTTAATATAATTAAAACAAAAATACCTATAACAAATTTAATCATTTATACATTTCCAATCATCAATTATTTCTTTCACAATATAATAATCACTTGAATATAATTCACCTAATTTTATATGAGGTCTTGAAATACCGTGGTAATCAGAACCACCTGAAATCAATAAGTTTCTCTCATTAGCGAAATTAGTTAAATACATAATGTTTTCTTTGCTTGCAAAAGAATGATAAACTTCAATACCATCTATATCATAGTTATCATATAACTCATTGATAAATTTTTCGACATTATCTATCCCATAACTAAATGGATGCGCTAAAAATAAAATCCCACCATCTTCATGAATAATATTAATAATATCACTTATATCAGGCCGATATTGACTATAATTAAGAAAAAATATACTGTTAGGGTTACTAATACATTTTCTGAAAAAAGCAGATGTTCGTTCACAATATTCGTCTTTCATAACTTCTTTTACATTCTTGTTATTTTCTTGAACAGATAAATACAAATAAAATTCATATTTATCCATATATAAATCTGTTTTAAACTTATCAGCATATTTAAGTCCTAAGCCATCAAAAATCCCTAATAACCTTTTTCTAGCGTCCTCATAAACTTGTTTTAAATCTATGTCATTAGCTTCTTTTAAATATTCATGAATTTTTTTATAATTTTTAAAATTATAAGCTAATAATTCAATACGTTGCTTATCAAATGATGTAGTGATTTCAACCCCTGTTAAAATTTCACCTTTAAACAAACTTCTAATTTTGTTGTTTTCTAATTCATAATACGCACCACACGTATCATGATCTGTTATGGATATAATTTCCAGTTTCTTTTCTTCACACCTTTTTAGAACCTCTTCCACACTCTCAGTTCCATCTGAATATGTTGTATGCATGTGTAAATCAATCATCTAACTCTCCTTCATAATTCCAAAAACCTAATTGTCCTTTTGCTGTAATTGGATTATTAAATTTTTTAATATTATCTAATTTAAATCCATAACTTGCTCGTCCTTTTGATAATCCATAAACTAATTCATTTTTTAAAATCAAATTATCTTCAAACTCTCCACTAACTTCTACGCAATCTGTTATTGTACACCTTCCTATAATAACACCTGTTGGGTAATCTAAATTATATTCATTAAAACTATTAATAACATCTGTTTCAACACCAAGTGAAGCATGAATTAATATATCTCCTCTAAATTTTGTTTTCCAACTTCTAAATTCATATTCTTTATAACCATTTACTATTAAACTAGCCCACGGCTGTTTTATACTCAATACTTTCATATTCACCTCATTATAAGTATATTTTATAATACTTAAATTGTCAATAAAAAAGAATTAGTCTTCATCTAATTCATCTTCTGTTACTATCGTTAAATCTTCAACCATATCATCATTTAAATCATCTACTTCTTCATCAATGATTTCTTCTTCTAATTCTTCTTCAACCTCATCAATAATTTCTTCTTCATCTTCATCAATTGATAAAACAACAGCATGCTTTTCTCTTAAATCCCATTTATTATTATCCAAGAATGCAAATCTTTTATCAAGCGTTAGAGAAGTATAAAAGTCTCCTATTTTTTCTGAAAACTGATCATCTGAGTATTCTAATAATTCACAAATCTTTTTAAATATATCAGGTGTTGTTAAAGATTTTTTTTCTTCTTTTAAAATCATTTCTGTCAAATCAGTATAAGACATAATCTCTAATTCTTCTTTTTTCATATTTTTAAGTTTCATTAATTACCTCCACTTTAACTATAATTATATTATGTATTTTATTAAAAAAATTGTCTACATTTGTGACGGAACATCAATAATTAATAAATTTAATAATTCTTTAATTATTTTATTAGTTAAATCTATTAATAATAACCATTGTTGTTTCACATCATCTTCTAAACCGTTAATATGATTTGCTTGATAAAAACTATTACAACATACAGCTAAATCATATATATATTCAGCAATATAATTAGGTTTTTTTTCTTTAAAAGCTAGTTCAAAAGAGTTTTCTAATTGTAATATTTTTATTCTTAAATCACGGTCTATAACATTATATATTATATTATTGAAATTAGCAATATTTAATTCTTCATTTTTTAATATTTTTTCCATTCTGACATATGTATATAATAAATATGGTCCTGTTTTACCAACAACATTTGAAAATTTTTCAATATCAAATATATAGTCTTTTTCTCTATTATTTTGTAAATCAGCATATTTAATAATAGAATTTATAATTATATTAACATCCTCATCGCTCATATCTTTGTTTGTTTCTTTTGAATTGACAAAAAATTCTTTTATTTCTTTAAACAGGTCATCTAACTTAAATGCGTCACCGCTTCTCGTTTTAAACGGTTTACCATCACTGCCATTTACAGTTCCATACGGTAAATGTTGCAAATTAGCATTTATTCCCAATTTATTACAGACTCTAAATAATTGTTTAAAATGTAATGATTGTCTGTTATCTACAATATATAAGATATTATCTGATGCATACTTAGTCACACGCTCATAAATAGAGGCTAAATCTGTTGTTCCATATAAATATGCACCATTACTCTTTTGAAATACCAAGGGTGGTATCTCTAATTTATCTGTATCTTCATTAACTTCAATAATTTGCGCCCCATCGCTAAGTTTTAGTAATTTCTTTTGATTTAATAAATCTGTGATTTCTTTTATATATTTATATCCATCACTCTCACCATACCAAAAATCAAACTCGACATCTAAATAATTATACAACCTTTTAATGTCTCCAACTGATACTTCACATATTTTTTTCCAAATCAGTTCATATTCATTGTTACCATCTTGCAATTTTTTAGTGATTGAGGCACACTTTTCAAGTAATTCTTTATCTTCTTTACAAAGTTTACTCATTTTAGGGTATACTTCATCTAAATACTTTAAATCAATTTCTTCTATTTTTAATCCATCTTCTAAAACAGCATAAATTACTTGCCCAATTTGTAATCCGAAATCACCTAAATGGACATCCGCTAATGTATTATGGCCTTTAAACTTTATAATCCTTTTAATTGATTCACCTATTATAGCAGTTCGTAAATGGCCAACATGCAATGGTTTAGCAACATTAGGTCCTCCATAGTCTAAAAAATAATTCTTAGGATTATCCGTTCTCTTAATATCAAAATACTCATTATTATACATAGAAGATATAGTCTCATTAATAAAATCGTCACTTAAACTAATATTTATAAAACCTGGTTTTATAAATTCCACTTTACTAAACAATTTATTAAAATCAGAAAGACTATTAATATTTGCAACTACTTCTTGACCGATTTCAATTGGAGATTTTTTACAACTACTAGCTAGTTTAAAAGCCTCATCACATTGATAATCACATAAAGTTGGACGATTAGATATAATTACCTTAGGGTCAATATTATATCCACATTCATTAAAACTCTTTTTTAATATTTTTTGTAACTTTTCAATCATCTATTTCCTCCAATTTTAATTCAATTGTTTCTCCACCTAATATTTCATATTTTATATAATAAGGTTCTGTATCTATTTCATATGTTTTTACTTCTAAAACGAATTCATTATTATTATATAAACAATTATTGTTAGTAACTTCATCTATTTTAAACTTTAAACAAACCTCATAATCAATACTTTTTCTTACAATAACATTGTTAACTACATCAATCGCCACTAAAACATCCTCATCTTTATAATTGTAAATATGATTATTTTTTATACACTCATAAATTTTATTTTCATTATTTAATGTAATTCTAATTTTCATTATATTACACCTTAATATATTCACAAGATGAACATTTTGTTTCATCTTTTTTAACTGTTAATAAGCTATTACATTGCGGACATTTTTCTGCTATCGGTTGATCCCAAAAAGCTGTTTTACATTTAGGAAAGTTATTACAACCATAAAATATTTTCCCTCTTTTAGATGTTCTTTCAATTATTTTACCATCACAATTAGGACAATCAACTATTTCTTTTTCCTCTTTTTTTTCTTGTTTAACATGCTTACATTCTGGGTAATTACTACATGCCGTAAAATCCCCATAGCGCCCTTTTCTAATAACTAAATCATTCCCGCAGTCTGGGCAAACTTCACCTGTTTTTTGTGCTTCTTTTTTAGGCAATTTGTCAAATGCTTCTTTTAAAGCTGGTTCGAAATCTTTATAAAATTTGTCTAATGTTTCATACCATACTAATTTTCCTTCTGAAATATCATCTAATTGCTCTTCCATATTAGCTGTGTATTCAACGTTTATAATATGAGAGAAGCATTCTGCTAATTTATCAGTAATTTCTATACCTATTTCTGTTGGATGAAATCTTTTTTCTACTATATTAACATAGGATCTGTTTTTTAAGGTATCTACCGTTGATGCATAAGTAGATGGTCTTCCTATTCCTAACTTTTCCATTTCAGCAATTAAAGATGCTTCTGAATATCTTGCTGGTGGTTTCGTAAAATGTTGTTCTTTAATAATATCATTTGAAGTAATTTCTTTATCAAAATTAGGTAGATTATTTTCTTTTGTATCTTCATAGTCACTGTACACTTTTAAATAACCATCGAAAACAATAACTTGACCATTTGCTTTGAACTGATAGTTATTATTATCTAATATAACAGTTGTGTTATCAGTTTTAGCATCATTCATTAAACTGGCTAAAGCTCTATAATAAATCATGCGATATAATTTAAATTCATCATCACTTAAATAAGGTTTAACACTTTCCGGAGTATTATTAATATTAGTTGGTCTTATTGCCTCATGTGCATCCTGAACATTATCTTTATTTTTACTCTGTTTTACATACCCAATATATTCTTTACCATACTTATTTCCTATATATGCATAAGTACTTTTTATAAATTCATCTGATAGTCTAATAGAATCAGTACGCATATAAGATATTAATCCTGTTGTTTCACTTTCTAGTTCAATACCTTCATATAACTTTTGAGCAACCATCATTGTTTTTTTAGCGTTGAAACCTAATTTAGATGACGCTAATCGCTGTAAGGTACTTGTTATAAATGGTGGGTTCGCTTTTTTAGCTTTATTTTTTTTATCAACACTTACAACAATAAACTTATTTGTCAAAACATTCATTATTTTATCAACTTGCTCTTCTGTTTTTAACTCAATATCTTTATTATCATATTGAAACAAATTAGCGTTAAATAAATCAAATTCCCCTGTTATAGACCAATATTCTTCTGCGTTAAACGCTTCTATTTCACGTTCTTTTTCAACAATTAATTTTAAAGCAACTGATTGAACTCTACCAGCCGATTTTCCGTCTGTTTTGGCTTGCATTAGTTTACTTAATCTAAAACCAATTATTCTATCTAAAATACGTCTAGTTTCTTGTGAATTCACTAAATCATTATCAATTTGCCTCGCGCTTTTAAAACTATTAACAACTGCTGTTTTTGTTATTTCATTGAAGACTATACGCTCATATTTTTTTAATCCTAAAGCATCAAATAAATGCCAAGAAATAGCTTCACCCTCACGATCGGGATCTGTTGCTAAATATACCATATCTGCATTTTTAACTTCTTTTTTCAACTCTGTTATTAGTTTAGACTTACCTTTTATTGAAACATAATCTGGTTTAAAATTGTCTTCTAAATCAACACCTAATCCAAATTTTCCTTTCGTAGATAAATCTCTAATATGCCCTTTACTAGATAAAACTTTGTAATCAGAGCCTAAATATTTCTCAATAGTTTTACTTTTACTAGGAGATTCGACTATAATTAAATTCATATGCACCTTCCTCATTAATAAGTTATACACTATAATCATTTATATGTCAATATATTTCACAAATATTTTAATTTGACAACGTTTTTTTAATATGATACAATACAAGTCCTTTACTAAAAAGGGGAAGAAGTATTTAAGTACTGTTATAAAAATATGTAATAATATATTATATCTCGCATATAATATGTTGTTAACGGAGGTGAGAATATGAGTGAAACAATTAGACAAGTAGTAAGAGAAGCTATGTTGATACTGGATCATGAAAAAAGAAATAATGAAAAAGGGTTACCTGTAAACTATAATAATGTTACCAGAGCACATTCAGCGTTAGAATATGTTTATGGTTCAAAAAAATCAGAACCTGATAAACAAATGGTTCATCAAAGACATTCTGAACGATAGTCTTTTTTTATACAAATTTATCACATCTACTACCCAAAACATCAACTAGCTTATCATTTCTATAAATATTAACTAACTCACAATTGTTCCCACAGCTAGAACATTCATAACCTTTTGTTTTAAATTTAATATCTTTAATATCTAAATTATAAACTTTATCAGTTTTATTTTTTTTAGCCAAAATAGCCATCCCAAGTGCTCCCATTAAATGACTGTCATTATCAATTATAATATCTTCATTTAATATTTCTTTAAAATACTTAACCACACCTTCATTTTTAGATACTCCACCCTGAAAAATAATTGGTGAGGATATTTTTTTATTCTTACCAACATTGTTTAAGTAGTTAATAACAACACTTTTGCAAAGACCAGCTATTATGTCTTCCTTACTATATCCACTTTGAGCCTTATGAATTAAATCAGATTCAGCAAAAACAGTACATCTGGCAGCTATTTTAACAGGACTATTACTAGCTAGTTTTCCAAACTCATTTATATCTATTTTTAATCTTTTAGCTTGACTAGTTAAAAATGCTCCTGTTCCAGCCGCACATAGTGTATTCATAGCATAATCGGTTATGATACCATTATTAAGTAAAATTATTTTAGAATCTTGTCCCCCTATTTCTATAATTGTTTTAACATCTTTATATCTTGATAATGTGCCTACTGCATGAGCCATAATTTCATTTTTTACTATATTTGCATCTAATAATATTCCAATTAGCTTTCTAGCTGATCCTGTTGTACCTATTCCCTTTAAAATATATTTATTTGGTAATTTATTTTTTAAATTAGTTATTAATTTCCTAACTGCTTCAATTGGATTAGCATTAGTCCATATATAATCACTAATAATTATTCTATCATCATCATTGGTAATTACCGCCTTAGTTGAAATACTGCCAATATCAATCCCTAAATAACAATTCATTTTCTCCTCATTTCTAACATATCATAAAATGATTCTAATCTTGTTTTTAATCCTACTTCACTAGTATTAACATCAAAACTCATACTAATAATTGGCATATTGTTCTCATTACACATTTTAGTTATAACTGGTATATCTGCTATCTCAGGTGTACAAAAAGATGATTTAATATGAATAATACCATCATAGTTATTTTTAATCATATAATTAGTCCAATATATATTACTAGATGCATCAGCTTCTAGTAAATATTTGCTATATTTTAAAGATTTTTTTAAGACCTTTTTTTTATTGAACAACAAATAACTAACATCAGTAAATCTAGTTATATCAATTTTATAACTTGCGAGTATTTTTTCCATATCGTAATTAGCGTGTGGTTCCATTAATGTGTATAATTCACCTATAATCCCCACTTTCAAAGGTGCTTCTGGTTTATTAATTTTAACCTGCATTATTTTTTTTAAATATTTTTTATATATCCAATACAACTTAATAGGATTATTAATCTTTAAAAATTCATTTTCTAATTTTTCTTTAATGTTTAAAAAACTGTTTTTTTCAATTTCAAATCCCATATTACTTCTAATATAACTATCAACTTTATTCATATATTTAATCATTAAATAAGTCATATAAAAATAATAAACTACTTTTATTATAGATAACTTTTTATTTAGTTTTTTTAGTATTTTAACTATTCTTTTAAATTCAATATCACCTGCAATCAAGTTGTATATAGTTATATTATATCCTAATTCTTTTAGTATTTTTTCTTGTAACTCAGCATAATATCCATACCTACACCCTCCACCTAGCTGTAACATAACATCAACGCCATTTTCACAGTTTTCAATCATTGTTCCCAAAGTATATTTAAAAGGTGTACATATAAAATCTGGACTATACTTATTACCAAGTTCGATAGTCTTATTAGTTATTTGTGTAGGTCTTACTATTTCAACATTTAAAACATTTTTGAAAAAGTAATATGCTATAAATTCATAGTTTCCTATAACTGGATAAGATAATTTCATTCTCCCTCCTTAATAATATCAATAAAACTTTCTAATCTAGTTTCAATACCAGAAAAACTATCTAAATCATCTAATATTAAATTAAGATAAGGTATAGATATTTTTTTTATCGCTAATTCTGTGACTAAACTATCATTCCCACATGGAAAAGCAGATATAAAAACAATGCCATCAACGTTATGACATTGTGGGATTGCTCCAATTAATTCTTTATTAAACTTCCAATATAAATCTAAGGTAATTTGTTTTGAATATAAATTAGATTCTTCTTCTTCAAATAAATTTGCATTTATAATTTCAAAATGCTTTTTTAAATTATTTAATATATTATTAGTTAAATACTTATCATACATTAAATAAGGATGAGCGATAACTAATACCTTTTTTAAACTACTTTGTAATTTTGCTTTGTTCTTAACTATATTTAGTTTATTGTTTTTATCATATATGGTATATGCCTCGTTATAAGCATCTAAACAAAACTGTTTTGTCAATCCTAGTTTTTCTCCTACAATCAATAAACATTTTTTTAAGTTTATTTTCTTTAAATAATTAATCTCACAATCAATAATTTCAAAATCAAAATAATTATTGACTAAACTATATAATGCCTTAAAATTCCCACAAACATGATTATTTTTTCCAAAGTTTTGAAATACTGGTATAAATAGATAATCACACTTATCTTTTAAATAAGCAACATGTCCCATGTATATTTTAAGAGGTAAGCACATCTCATCTTGGGAGTACATTTCCCCTAATTTTAATATTTCTTTATCTGTTGCTTTACTTATTACAACCTCTAAATTAAGTTGTTTAAAATACTCTATCCATAAATCTTTATAATAATAGTAATATAATCCTCTTGGAATACCTATCCTCATTCTATCACCTATTAAATATATTATTTATTAACCTATTTTATGAATTAGTAATTTCAAATAACACATACTAATAATGGAGATTAAATGAAAAAAACTATATGTAAAATATATAGCTGT
>CAYJPP010000003.1:8325-40876 GCA_964372175.1 uncultured Muribaculaceae bacterium | reverse complement strand
AAAATTAGTGAATAACACTAATTTTTTTAGTTGAATTTCCTTCTATTTTAGATAAATCACCATCGATTAAGATTGGTCCAAATCCTTTTATTTCATCTAATAATATATTTTTCTCACAAGGCAAGCCATTATACATATAAATCTTTTTCCCCTGCATATAAGCTTCATACATTTCTAAAAAAGTTGAAGCACCAATATAATTTTTATATTCTAATCCATTTTTAGTTTTATCAAAATTAAGAACTAAAACAGCATCAACTGATTCTATTTTTTCTTTACTCTCATTGTACATTTGTTTAAAAAACGTTAAATATTCTTGTTCTGTCATATTCTTATTATCCTCATTTGTAACGGGATTATCAAAACAATTTGGTGTTTCTACTTCAAATTTTTCTTCTAATTTTTCTTTTATTCCAGTTATTTTATTATAAAAAGTAGTTGGACAAATTATTAATATTTTCATTTTTTCTCCTTGATTTGATTATTTAACAGTGTTATAAATTCATCAAAAGTACAAGTAAGAGTTTCTTCACTACCATATTTTCTATAACTTACTAATTTATTATCAACTTCATTTTGACCGATAATTAAAGTATAAGGATTTTTTTTCATAACGCTTTCTCTAATTTTATAACCCATTTTTTCATCGCGTTCATCTAATTCAACTCTTATATTATTAATTTTCAAATCATTAAATAAAGATTTACAATATTCTAAATGATACTGATTATTAACAGGAATTATATTTATTTGATTAGGCGCTAACCACAAAGGAAACGCTCCGGCATAATGTTCTATTAAAATTCCGATAAATCTTTCTATTGATCCAAATATTACTCTGTGTAGCATAACTGGTCTTTTTTTAGAACCATCAGAATCAACATAAGTTAAATCAAATCTTTCAGGTAAATTCATATCAAGTTGAATAGTTCCACATTGCCAAACTCTATTAAGAGAATCTTTAATTCTAAAATCTAGTTTAGGACCATAAAACGCACCATCACCAGGATTTATTTTATAATCTCTTCCCGATTTTATACAAGCATTTTCTAAGGCTTTTTCTGATTTTTCCCATATTGCTAAATCGCCAATATACTTATCTTCAGGTCTTGTTGATAATTCTATCTCATATGATAAATTGAAAACTTTGTATACTCTATCAATAAAGTTCATTAAACTGATAACTTCTTGCTCAATTTGATCCTCCGTCATAAATATATGCGCATCATCTTGGGTAAATGTTCTAACTCTAAATAACCCGTTTAAAGCGCCACTTGCTTCATGCCTATGAACTAAACCTAATTCCCCTACTTTCAAAGGTAATTCTTTATATGAGTGAAGAGAATTATTATAAACAAGCATACCGCCTGGACAATTCATCGGTTTAATAGCAAATTCTTTATCATCAATTTCTGATACATACATATTTTCTTTATAATTGTACCAATGTCCTGATGTTTCCCACAATTCTTTACTTAACATGATTGGAGTTTTTATAAATTCATAACCTTCTAATTTGTGTTCTTCATACCAAAAATTTTCTAATTCATTTCTTAAAATCATTCCTTTATTTAGGAAAAATGGAAAACCAGGTCCATATTCACTTATCATAAATAGACCTAACTCTTTACCAAGTTTTTTATGATCTCTTTTTTTAGCTTCTTCTAATATCTCTAAGTGTTTAGCTAACTCTTCTTCTGTTTCAAAACAAACACCATAAATTCTTTGTAACATTTTGTTGTTAGAATCCCCTTTATAATAAGCTCCTGATACTTTTAATAATTTAAAGTGTTTAATTACTTTTACAGTATCAACATGCGGCCCTCTACAAAGATCAGTAAAATCACCCTGTGTATAACAAGTAATAATTGTATTATCAGTCATATTATTTATTAATTCAATTTTATATGGATCAGCACTAAACCTTTCTAGGGCTTCTGCTCTTGTTAATTCTTCTTTAAAAATTCTTTTGCCATCTTTTGAAATTTTTTTCATTTCTTTTTCTATTTTTATTAAGTCTTCTTCTTTTATTACTTCATCACCTAAATCAATATCGTAATAAAAACCTTCTTCTATAACTGGTCCAACCCAGAATAATGCATTTTTATATAAATGTTTTACAGCCTGTGCGAGTAAATGTGCACAGCTATGATTTAGGATATTTAACTTTTCGTTTTCTTTTATCATGACATTCTCCTTCTATTTCTTCTCTAATATCTTCTCTTCCAGCTTCATCTAATATAGTTAAAGTATTTTGTACTTTATTATATTGAATGTTTAACTGCATTGATACTAAATACCCTTCTGCTAAGTCTTCTAAACTAAGTGTTAATTTATTAAGATTCGTTTTCATTTCCATTATCTCTGGTAAGGCACCTAAAAATCTTAAATCCTTAGGATTTACATAAGTAGCTATATTTCCTTTACAGTCTCTTACCAATAATATTCTTTCAGTTAAAACTAGTTCTGGATTTTTTTTAGCAAATTCATTTGATAAACAAATTAGATACGGACTTTGAAATGCTTTTAAATCTCTGTGAGTTAGCCTACAATCATAAGGACAACTATCAGATTTTAAGTAATCATTAATTAATTCAGCAATTGTAATAGTGTCTCTTCTTTCTTGAAATTGACGGTCTTTTTTCTTTTTACTTCCCATATTTCCTCCTAAAAAAAACACTCCACCTATTAAAAGGGAGTGCTTATACACGGTACCATCCATTTTTTTACTTAATTTAGTTAACGAGTCATCCCCGGAGTATCTTTCGTACTCTGCTCATAGGTAGTAATATTTTAATCTTATTTTCGAACTCTCACCATCTTCGAATCGCTACAAATAGTTTTTAAAATATCTTGTCCTAATCATGGCATTTAAATTATTTTATCGTTAATTTGGTTATTTGTCAACTATTAATTTAATTACTTTTTCTACTTCTGCTTTATCATATTCATCTAAGTTACGATTATTAATAAAACTTTCTTTTATTAATCTTTGCATTACTAATCTAGCATAGTTTGTTATAGGTTCAAATAATTCTATTCTATGATCCACTTTTTTATTTCTAGGCTTAGTACCATAATATGAATAGTTTATTTCTTCTACTAATGTATCATGAATTATCTTAGCATCTACTGGGTTTATTTTACCTAATAACCAATTAATTTCAGTCATAACTGTATAATATAGTTTTAAATTTTTATCATCCTCAATGTGATATATCATAGTTTTTCTTTTATCATCGAAATGATTATGAACGATATTAGAAATTATTTTTTCTATATAATTTTCTAAGAAATCTTCTAATTTAATATTTTTATTTTGCTTTTTCACAAGTAAATAACAGTTAAAAATCATTTTATGCAACTCTGTTTGTTGTAAATTTTGATACGTAAAATTATCTTTTAAATCTTCATCGATTTTTACTATACTTTCATATTCTTTATGCCCAATTACTTTACCTTCTTTATTTAAAATAATTTCAAAAGTTAATGCTGCTTGATGCATTCCTACTTCAAACTTTTTCTTTTGTAAACTTTTAGAATTAAATTTAGGCTCAGCAGCCATCGATTTTAAGTATTTATCTAAATCACTACCATCATTAATATGGGCAGCCATATCTAAAACATGAACCTTTACAACGTACATATCTTCTACCTTAGAAATTGAATAGGCTTTATTATCTTCATCTAATATAAAAGTAAGTTTCTCATTTAAAAGCGTTCTATTAGCCATACTAAAATATAAATCATGAATAGGCTCTTCTATATGTTCTTTTTCTTCTTTATCCGCTAATATTTTAAGAACCTCAGGTCCCTTTTTGTATTTTTTATCTAAAACATATTGTTTAAATTCTTCAATCTTAGAAACTAATGCTTGTTGTTCTTCGCTAGTTAAATCTAAGTTCAATTCACAGTATAAATCAAAAACTTTTTTATAATGACTTTTATCAACAAAGTCTTTGGTCTGATCAATTAGTTCTATAATACAGCTTTCAAATAATTTTTCCAAAATATAGAATATTATATGAGTATTATCTTTATCGCGTAAATTAACAATATCATTTAAGAATTTTTTATCCATTAATTTTTGAACAAATATAAAACACTCTTCATCATCGATTAATGATTTAAACACATCAGTTAAATATGTATTTTCTTCCACTGGTTTTGAGTATATTCTTTTAATCGCTAATAATCTTTTATGAACAGATTTTAAATATTGTTTTAATGATTCATCTATTTCATAATTGTTCATAAAATCTTTAACATAAATACGTAAAAATCTTAAATCTTCTAAATCATTAATATCAAAATTATCTAATAAATTATTCAATATTTTATTTAAGACTTCCTCTTTTTCTTCAATACTTTGAGTCATAAAATATTTGAACATAAAGTGTAATTTTTCTTTGGAAACATCAGTAAAATCATCGTCTAAAATCTTCAAACTAAGTTCTAAATCGTCATCAGAAATTTCAAAATATTCTACTTCTTTATGTTTTTTTTCTTTTTTTCTTTTCTCTTTTTTTATTTTTTTAGTAAATTCTTTTTTTACTTTTTCTTTTCTTGGAATAACATATAGGGCCTCTATTTTTTCTAATAAACTTGCTATTATAATTATAGTTTCTGAATCTTTTTCTTTACTAGCTACTTTATATTTGCTAAATAACATCTTTCTTAATTTTATAAATTCTTCTTCTTTTATTTCATTAATACGTTTATTTATAATTCTTTTTTCTATTATTAAAGCATTTTCAAGTGGCGTATATATAGTTCTGTATATTTTCTTTCCATTTTTTCTTTTACCTATTTCTATATATTCTCTATCTTTAACAGCTTCCCGTATTTTTAAATTTAACTCACTTCTTCTTTCACATAAACTTTGTAGTTCATCTAATAAATCTGTAATTAAAGTATCATCTAATTTTTTCATTTTTAACTCCTTAAATTTTTACTTACTAATTCCACATCAACCGTTAAAAATTTTATTCTTTCAATTATTCTTCTGGCTTTTACTCTATCAACACCATCTTTTGAACTAGATAAATGACTTTCTAATTCAGTTATATTCAAATTAGAAGTTACAAAAGTTGTTTTTTTATTATCCATTCGATATTGTAATATAGCACCTAGTATTTCATCTCTACCCCAATTAGTTACATTTTCAGCACCTAAATCATCAATTAATAATAATTCAACATTTTTAATATAATCTATTTTTTGTTCATAATCACTATCAAACGAAGACTTTAAGTTTCTTAAAAACTCTGGCCAAAATACTATACAACTTTTAATGTTCTTCTTAGCAAGTTCATTTAAACAAGCACTAATTAAATAAGATTTCCCACATCCAAAACTCCCGTGTAGATAAAGTCCTTTATTACTAGGATACTTTTTAACAAAGTCATTAAGCCATTCAATCGTTTTAAATCTAGCTTTAATAGTTTTATCAATATTTTCAAAACATGCTTCTTTAAGCGCTGGTGGAACATCATAATATCTAATATTTTTTGTTACAACGTTATTTTTAACACTTTCTTTTGTATATTTACAAGCTTTATATTCAAATTTAATTCTATCTTCTTTTACTTTTGGTAAGTGACAATACCCATTTAGTTTGTTATTGCATTCAAAGAGGCCACGGCAGTTTTTACAGTTATTATATTCTGTACAGCTTTCTTCTAATAAAGAAGTGTATTTTTTTAAAATGTCATTACTTGTTTTTAATTTTGATACAAAATCTTTAAAGACAGAATCTTGTAGTTTTTCTTTTAGACCTTCATTAAGTAATTTTTTATCATACTTCATTGTCTCATTAACCAAATTCATTAGCTCATCAATCTCCTTTCTAGTTCCTTTATTTCTTCATCGGTTGCCACTTCATCATTTAATGAACTATCAAACCAAGTTGGAATCTTTTCTTCTTTTTTTATCTTAGGTGTAATTTTCTTTTTATTACTATTTTCTCTTATTGCTATATCAATTGCATCACTAACTGTTTTAATGTCACTTCTTTTCCACTGAATAGCAATTTGTTCAACGAAATTTCTTGTCAACTTATTATTATTTATTTTTAAAACATAATCTATTAAAACATTTACAACACCTGGTAGGAGATTTAATTCAATTAATAAGTACTCAAGCAGTTCTAAATCTTTTTTAATCGGCCTATTAGAACCTTGTTTAAATGCTAAAAACTCATATGGATTAACAGATTCAAATTGATTAATTAATGTTCCTTTTTTTGTATCTGTCACAGCTGTTTTCTTTAAGTTTTCTGGTTGTGAGGAAAATACTATTTTTGATACTTTCCCATTATTTTGAAATTTATAATAATTTCTACAATTTTCTTTTAATAATTCGATATCTATTTGTCTATCAACAATCGAATTTAAAATAATTTCTCGCATTTGCTCATTATTCAAATTATAAACAAAGCTTAGTTTAATCACTATATCTTTGGTGTTCTTACATATACTCTTATACTTTAATATTTCATTAGGAATCAGTGATAAAATATCATTAAATGAAATTAATGGTTCAAAATTAAGCTCTAAACTACTAGTTGATTTAATATTAGGTAAATCGATATTTGAACTTGGTTTAAACGTATAAATTTTACTAAACTTTGTAGATATGTCTTCATATTCTTTTAAGTTTATTGCTGGTGTGGATAATGAGTTAATAATTCTTTTATATTCTCTTTTTCCAATATTGTTATATAAGGCTATATTTAATATCGGATTATTTATAAATTCACTTTCAGTTAGAGGGTTATATAATTCGTAAATGTATCTATTAACATCTTCTTTTTTCACATATGTTTTAAGTAACCCGATAGCTTCTAATTTTTCTCTTGCTTCAACTATTTCTTCTAACCTTAATTGTAACATAGCAACTAATTCACGATGTGAGGAAGAAACAGAACTACTAGCCTCTATGTATCGCCACAAAGTTAAATATAAGCTAATTGATATACTACCAATTATAGGTTGATATAAATTCATAAGAATTCGGTGGTTTTGATCGTTTAAAGTTGATTTGTTAATAACTATATAAGTATCAACCGGCAATAATGGTATATTCACATAATCAACTCCTTGTACATATATATTATCATATATTTATAATAAAAAAAAGAAAATTACTTTCTTTTCTTAAAATCTTCATAAAATATATCATCAGGTTTTAAATTAAATATTTTAGAAATATCATAAGCAAGTTTATATGATAATTTTCTTTTGTAATTTTCTAGTTGAGAATAGTACCCCTTGCTGATACTTAGTTTGTCAGCCATTTGCTGAGTAGTTAGTTTGTTTTCAGTTCTTAATTCTTTTAATTTAAATTGCATCTTATTACTCCTTTTTATTATTGTAACACATAAGTACACTATTAGCGTACTGTAATCTTCATTATTTTATGAGAAAATATCAATTGATATAATTATTTGGTAATTTTTACCATAAAGGAGGCAGTATGGATAATCTTAAATATACAAATTTAATCACTAATATAAAATATTATCGTTTCAAAAATAATATAACCCAAGAACAATTAGCCGAATTAGCTGATTTATCTGTTTCCTATATTAAACAAATAGAATCATGTAAAACATTTAAAAATGTTAGTTTCCTAACACTTATAAAAATATCAAATGCATTTAATATAACTTTATCTGATTTATTAAAAGACTCATCAAAAATAGAGGTTTAATATTTCTTCTTTAAGCTTGTCATCTAAATTAGTGATAAGTTTTTTTAATTGCTTTTTTTTATTTAATATTGTTAATATGCTTTCGTAATATTCTAGTTTTTCTTCTGCCTCTTTTAAGCTTTTGTGAATTGCATTTCTGCTTACCTTGTAATTAATACTTAGTTCTGCCAAAGTTAAATTTTCAAAATAGTAATTTTCAAAATATGTTTGTTGTTTATCAGTTAATAGTTTTCCATAACAGTCATATAATTCACATAAAAGTAATTGTTTTTTCATAGAAACCCTAATACTAAAACAACTACACCTGTCATAGCTAATAATACAGTTATAACTTCTTTTTTATAAATAAGTTGGTTGTTAATTGCTGAAATTAGCAAAGTTATCCCTAATAATCTACTTGTTATATCACCAAGTTCTGGCATAATAAATGTTAACATCGAAGACATAACAGTAAATATACCTAATCCTACCTGTAAAAACAATGTAATCTTTACAGCATCTTTTTTATTGATTTTTTTCATCATTACCTCCAAATAACCCATATATATATTTTTCAATATCGAATGTTTTTAAATCAGTTTCTTTTTCTCCAAGTCCTATAAATTTAACTGGTATACCAACTCTTTCTTTTATTGCTAAAACGATTCCGCCCTTGGCCGTTCCATCTAACTTGGTTAAAATAATTCCTGTTATATTAGTTATTTCTTTAAAACTATTAGCTTGACTAATTCCGTTTTGTCCTGTTGTTGCATCTATAACCAATAAAGTTTCATGAGGAGCATTCGGAATATGCCTAGTTATGACTTTATTAATTTTATCTAGTTCATTCATTAAATTAACTTTATTTTGTAACCTTCCAGCAGTATCAATTAAAATAACATCATAATTATCAGCTTGTTTTAAACCTTCAAATACTACCGCAGCAGCGTCAGGCCCTTCATTATAAATAACATCACAATCAATTCTCTTTCCCCACTCTTTTAACTGCTCAACTGCTCCTGCTCTGAAAGTATCACCAGCTACTAATAATACGCTTTTTCCTTCTTTTTTTAACTTATAAGCCACTTTTCCAATTGATGTTGTTTTTCCAACACCATTAACACCTACAAACAGTAAAACAGTCGGACCTTCTTTATTATAATTTATTTTATTAACAATAATATCATTATTAACATATATTATAAACATTTCATCTATAATTATATCCATTAAGTCTTTTGAATCAGTTATATTTTCTTTTTTAACTCTTGCTTTTAATTTATCAATAAAATCCATTACTGTATTCACACCAATATCAGACATGATAAATATTTCTTCTAATTGTTCAAAATATTCACTTGATACTTTTTTGTATTTAGAATTTAATAAAGATATTTTATTAACAAACTCTTTACTAGTTTTTTCTAAGCCTTCTTTATAGTCATTTAATTCTTCTTTATCAGATTTATTAAACAATCCCTTAAACTTATCAAATAGTCCCATATCATCACCCCTTTAATTATACTATATATATGTATTACTGTAAATAAAAACTAAATTATATTTCAAATTTAGTTTAAGCAACCATTTTTTGTTTTAATTTAGTAAAAACTTTTTTTTCTTGTCTACATATCTGAACTTGACTCATGTTATAATAATCAGCCATTTCTTGTTGTGTGTAGCCTTCCATATATCTTTTTTCGATTAGTTCTCTATCTAAGCTATCTAATTGTTTTAATTGTTCTTTTAACATAATTAATTCATCTATATTTTTATCTTCTATTCCTACTGTGTCTTGTAAATTTATTTCTTTACTGTCTTCTTTTAAAGGTTCATCTATGCTGTATAATTTTTTAGGTGTCGCTAGTGCTTGACTAATTAAATCTATATCAACTTCTAAATATGAGGCTAATTCTTCATCAGATGGCTTCCGCATTAATTTTTGCATTAAATAAATACTTGCTTTTTCTATTTTTAGACTGAGTATTTGCAATTTTCTATTTATTTTTATGCCTTTATCTTCACTTATTGTTTTTTTCATTTCACCTAACATATATGGGTATGCATAAGTCGTAAATTTAATATCATATGATGGGTCAAAATTTTTATAAGCAATAATCATTCCTAAACAACCGGCTTGATATAAATCATCTTTATTAATGTAAAACGGAAAATAATTTACTAATGAATAAATTAGTTTTTCATTTTCAACAATCAATTCTTCAACATTTTTCATAGTTTCTCCTTATATATCTGACGTTTTAAAAGCACTTAATTCATCAGATATTTTTTTCATATATTTAAACATACTACTATTATTGATTTGAAACTCAATCGTTTTATTAATGCCACAAACTAGCGGTTTTCCTAATTTGTCAGAACTAGATATTAATGCTTTAATTCCTGAATTGTCAATTTCATCTAGTTCGCTTATATTAAAAACAGATTTAGTATTATCTAAATAATTTGATAAGCATGTAATTTCTTCTTTCAAACTTTCCACTGTATCTTCTATTAAATGTCCTTTTAGTCTTATAAATAAAACGCCTTTATAAATTTCTGAATTAATTTTAAGCACAAATCACCTCTTCCTATTCCATATTAACACAATTAATTAAATTTTATTCACATTCGACAAAACTAGTGTTTTTTTTCATTCGACATTTTATTAAAAATCCACTAACTACTAATCCCCCTATTAAAACCATACTTCTAGATATATTATTAGATAATTCTTCTTTGTTATCACTAACAGCTTTTAACTCTTCATTTAAATTTTTAATAACGTTATCTTTTTCATAATTTAAATTAGTTAAGTTTTTATTATTTAATTTTTCTATATTTAATTGTATTTCCAAACTTTTTATATAATTTTCTTTAATTAAAACTTCTATTTGTTTATGAATAACCTTATTATCAAAATAAATATATAAATCATAAAGACCATTAGTGTTATAGTCTATATTAGATTTTATTTCATAATAACCTGTACATTCAATTAAATTATTTAAATCAAAATCATAATCAGTTATTATTTGGTTTTTAAATGTTAATTTATCTCTTGTTTGATATTTATAATAAGTTCTAACATCTTTTTTTATGTCATAATCTTGATATTTTAAATAATAATCTGTTGTTGATAAATTAATTGTTTCATAGGGCTTACAATATATTTCTTTATATCTATACATATTATTCATTGTTTCTTTATAAATATATTCATCTTCTATTTTTTTATCACTTATTACTTTATATGTCCATTCATTAATGAAATCTAAATATGGACCATGAACCTTTACAGACAAATTATTATTTGAAATATTTTCAACATTATTAAAATTAAAATAATATTCTCCATCACTATAACTAACATTGTAGTTTAAATTACTATTGACTTTAAAATATAAATATATTTTTATATCCTTATAAGGATAATCCTTATCCAATTTTATTGTAATATCATTGTTATAAAAAGTGTCAAAATCACTATCTTTTATAGTCGTACAATCTTCGCATTCATATTCTAATGGGTTATTATTATATTTTATAACTAATTCAGCTATATTAGGTAATGATTCTATTTTAATTTCTGACACCTTTTTAGAAAATAAATACTCATATTCTAACTTTTCATCAATTATTATCCCAATATGATCAGCCGGTCTTTCAAAACTAAATTCATTATATTCTGTTTCATAACACGTTTCCATATCAAATGTTAATTCATCATTTAACAACTGATATTCTTTATGATTTTTTTCTTCTTTTCCCCATATATATCTTTCTTCTGCATACACATTATTTAAGTCGTTTTGTTCTATATAAGCTGAACTATATTCACTAAAATTTGTATATTCAGAATAATATGTTTCTGCATTTACGTCAGTTGCTATAAACATTAACAAAAATAATATTTTTTTCATTTTATCCTCCCACTTCTACAATATCAGCAAAGCATTCTATTTTTCTAACTTCTTTGCCTATTTCAACTTCAAATATTACTTTTTTATCTTTACTATCAAATAAAATAAACATACTTATCAACTTAGTAACTTTTTCATCAGTTATTAGTTTTAAAAAGTCTAATATTTTATTTACATCTACTAATTCATTTAACAAATAATTTTTTATATTCATATTCACCTCCTACTAGTTATATAGGACATAAAATAAACATTTCCTTTTTTATAATAAAAAAAACTGATTTTTCAGTTTATAATTGCTTTCCACACAATGAACAATGAGTATTTGTAACGTCGTTTTCTCTAAAACAATAAGAACACTTTTTTATAACTTTTTCATCTTTCACGATTCTTGGAACTTTATCATAGTCTTTTGGTTTTTCAAAAGAAGTTTCACTTGATGAAGCAAAATATTCTGCGCTACCAAACGCTAATATAGGCGTAGTTATGAAAGGGAGTAAAGTTAATCCAATACCAAATAATAGGCTTTTATTAAATTCCTCTGCTAACCTAATATTCATCCAAATCATCATTATAACATTAACACCTGGTATGAGTAATAGAAAAATTGCCCACACACTAATATTTACAATTTTAAAAAATACTATTAAGTTATATATAGGTATAAGCGCTGCAAAACCTGGTTGTCCTGCTTTTTGAAAAATTCTAATATTTGATACCAAATTTACAATTACTATAAATAAAATTAATCCTAACATATTACTCCTCACTTATAAAATGCATATTTGCCAATTAAAGGTAATAAAACATTTTCTTTTTTCTTTGAATTTGATATCCCTATAATCATATAAAAGATAATGAATATTATATAAAAAATATTAATTACTGCTGATGAAATAATTCCTACTAAGGCTATTTCGGTATCACCGGTATCCATTCCAAAAACATAAACTTTTTCTGTAAATAATGATGTTATTACAGAATTTAAAATAAATACTATTATTCCTATAACCACAGTTATTACAGTTAAAATCATTCCTTGTCCTATATGAAACTTTAATTTCTTATCATTAGGAAATAAAAACATCCCTACGCCCCATAAAATAAAAACATATGATAAAGTTTTATATATTTTTGTTTCGTCTTTAATATTAACCGCTGTATCTGATGCTTGCATCCATATAGGTACTTCTTGTTTTAAACTTTGTCCACATTTTTCACAAATAGTACTTTCAGATTTATTAAATGTATTACAATTTTCACAGTTCATATCATCACCATTTTAATTATATATTATTTCGCCATAAAAAAACAATACTTTTATAAATATTGTTTTAAAAATTCACCAGTATAGCTTTCATTACACTTAATTATTTCCTCAGGTGTTCCAGTTGCAACTATATTACCACCCTTATTCCCACCTAGCGGACCTATATCGATAATATGATCTGCAACTTTAATAACATCTAAATTATGTTCTATAACTAAGACAGTATCACCATTATCAACAATCCTATTTAAAATAACTAATAATTTTTTAATATCATCTGTGTGTAATCCAGTAGTTGGCTCATCTAAAATAAATAAGCTTTTCCCAGTTGGTTTTTTTTGTAATTCTTTTGCTAATTTTATTCTAGCCGCTTCCCCACCAGATAAGGTAGTCGCACTTTGGCCTAGTTTAATATAAGATAATCCTACATCCATTAACATTTGTAATTTAGTTTTAATTTTAGGATGATTTTCAAAAAATATAACGGCTTCTTCTACTCTCATTTCTAAAACATCAAATATGTTTTTGTCTTTATACTTAATATCTAATGTTTCTTTATTGTATCTAGTTCCCCCACATATTTCACATGGAACATAAACATCTGGTAAGAAATGCATTTCTATTTTTTTAACTCCATCTCCCCAGCAGGCTTCACACCTACCACCCTTAACATTAAATGAGAATCTACCTTTTTCATACCCTCTTATTTTAGCTTCTTTGGTTTGAGTAAAAACCTCTCTTATATCATCAAAAACACCAGTATAGGTAGCAGGGTTACTTCTAGGAGTTCTTCCAATTGGATTTTGAGAAATATCAACTACTTTATCAATTAATTCCAATCCTTTTATTTCTTTACATTTTCCAGGTTTTTCTTTTGTTTTATATAAATTACTAGCTACTGCTTTATATAAAACTTCATTTACTAATGAAGATTTACCTGAACCTGATACACCTGTCACACAAATAAATGTTCCAAGCGGGAATTTAACTGAAATATTTTTCAAATTATTCTCCGTTGCTTTTTTAACTTCCAAATAAGTTTTATTTCCTTTTCTTCTTTTTTTAGGTACTTCAATATTTAACTCGCCTATTAAATATTTTCCTGTTAAACTATTTTTATTGTTCATTACTTCTTTTGGTGTGCCACAAGCAACAACCTCACCGCCGTTCGAACCGGCAAGAGGTCCAATATCAACTAAATAATCTGCTGCTAACATTGTTTCTGTATCATGTTCTACTACTATTAAAGTATTTCCTAAATTACGCATATTTAGTAATGAATTAATTAATCTTTCATTATCTCTTTGGTGTAATCCAATACTTGGTTCATCTAGAACATATAAAACACCGGTTAACCTCGAACCAATTTGTGTCGCTAATCTAATTCTTTGGGCCTCACCACCTGATAAAGTTTTAGCTTCTCTTGATAAAGTTAAATAATCTAATCCTACATTAATTAAAAAATCTATTCTCTCACTAATTTCTTTAATTAATAAATTAGATATGCTTTGTTGTTCTTTATTTAGTTTTAAATGTTCTAAATATTCTCTTAATTCAAATATACTTAATTCAGTAATTTCATAAATGTTTTTCTTATTTATTTTAACTGCTAAGACACCTTTATCTAATCTAGCCCCACTACATGTTTCACATACCGTTTCTAACATATAGTTTTCTATCCATTCTCTTATCCAAGTACTTTTAGTTTCAATGTATCGTCTTTCTAAATTAGTTATAATACCTTCAAAATAATCTTTTGCTGTTCTTGTATTACCTGTTTTAGAAACATAGTTATATTCTAGTTTATCTGGTGAGCCATATAAAACAATATTTAAATGTTCTTTTTTCATATCTTTTATCTTTTGATTTAAATCAAAGCCATAATGTTTAGATACTGCATTCATTTGTGTAGAATAAATACTTAGTTCATCTTCTAAGTTTAAAGAAACTATTGCCCCTTCATTAATTGATTTATTTTTATCTGGAATAATTAAATCAACATCTATTTTTAGTTTATTACCTAAACCTTTACAATCAGGACAAGCCCCATAAGGTGAGTTAAATGAAAATAATCTTGGTTCAAGTTCTGGTAGTGAGAAATCACAATGAGGACAAGCATATGATTCACTCATAATTATTTCTTCATTACCAATAACATCAATAATAACTTTTCCTTTTGATAATTTTGAAGCAAGTTCAATTGATTCATATAATCTACTTCTTATATCATCTTTAATAATTAATCTATCTACTATAACTTTGATTGTATGTTTTTTATTTTTATCTAAATTTATTTCATCAGCTAAATCATATTCATCTGAATCAATAATAACTCTAACAAAACCATCTTTTACTAATTTAGCAAGCAAATCTTTATGAGTTCCTTTTTCCATATTAGCAACTGGTGAGAGCACTCTAATTTTAGTATTCATATCTAAATTTAAAATTTGATTAGTCATTTCTTCTATTGATTGGCTTGATATTGGAATACTATGATTAGGACAATAAGGAACTCCAATTCTAGCAAATAATAATCTTAAATGATCATATATCTCGGTAACTGTTCCAACCGTACTTCTAGGGTTTTTATTAGTTGATTTTTGATCAATAGAAATAGAAGGAGATAATCCTTCAATACTATCAACATCTGGTTTTTCTGTTCCACCTAAAAACTGTCTAGCGTACGCGTTTAGACTTTCAACATATCTTCTTTGCCCTTCAGCATAAATTGTATCAAAAGCTAAAGATGACTTCCCAGAACCTGATACTCCTGTCATTACTATTAATTTATTTTTAGGCAATTCAATACTTATATTTTTTAAATTATTTTCTCTTGCACCTACAACTTTTATTTTATCCATAATTCACCTACTATATTTTGTTTCAAAACATAAATATTATATCACAATAATAAAAAAAAATAACATCTTACTGCTATTTCCCATATTTCATTTCCATTGTTTTAACTTTTTCATTTTTAAAGTCTTCACTTTTAACAATAGCTATTTCTTCATCAGTTAATAATTGGGCTTTATAAGTTTGATGAAATTGTGCTTGTTTTTCTAAACTTAATTCAGAAGAAATATCTGATGCTTCTCTAGCAAATATTTTTCCTTCTTGAAATATGTTTTTATAAACTACTAAATCTATTACCAAAGATAAATTTTCAGCCTCACCTGTATAGGTTACACTCTCATCTAATTCAGTACCTTTAACATTTATATTTAATATTTCATAAATATTTTTTTCTAATAAATTACTACCTTTAAAATGCTTACACAAATCTCCTATTTTATACATAACTACCTCCTAGTAATATTATACACTATTTTTTTATTCCACAATATTAATCCATATATTGAATTAGCTAAATATATAAACCACATTAGTGCGACACTAATATTAGTTATATTAGATATCGATAAAACAGTCCATAAAATAAAATTGATAGTATTTGAAACAATCCATATAGGCCACTGTTCGATATACTTATTAGTTAATAAAAACAGCCCTAAAAAACCCATGACAGCAGTCATTATATCTAAATTATTTAATAATAAATCATTATTTAAAATACCGATTATTCCTAATGAAAACAAAAATATAGTTAAAGATAAAAATAATATAATTCTCATCTTCTTGCTCATAACATTATTTTTATTCTCTTCAATTTTATATTTCCAGTAGTAAAAACCATATATTAAAATTGGCAATCCATATAACAAATTATATAAACCATTAAAATATATTTTGTTACTTAACAAAACAATCCCAAGTAATGTAACATTAATTATTCCAAAAAAATAAGCACTCAATTTCTTTTTACCAATTAGATAAACATAAAAAACTCCTGTCAATGAAATAATAATATTAAGTAACCCTGAATCAAATATTAAGCTTACTATTAATATAATTAAACTAACTAAACTATAAATAATTATTTCTATTTTTTCCTGCATATTCTCACCACTTTAAGTATATCACATTTAATAGTTAAAATATTATAGATTTTTTCATCTATTTAAGGTATAATATATAAAGAATAAATAGAGGGTGATTATATGATAGGTAAAATAATAAATATGGATAACAATGCGGCTTATATTGAAGCCACACAAGTTTCTAGTAACTTGATTAATATGCATGTTATTTTTGAAGATACTAATAAAAAAGTATTAGGCGAAGTTGAAAGTCTAGAAAATAAAATTATTAAAATTAGATTATTAGGAGAAATTGTTAATAATCAATACATTGGTGGGGTTATTAGAAAACCAAGTTTAGAATCAACTGTTAGAATAATTAGTGAGGAAGAACTTAAAATAATTGTTGGCGAGGATAATGAAGGTAGTTTATTAATTGGTAATAGTGCTTTATACAACAATTGCAAAATATTTGCTAAATTAAACGACATGTTCTCAAATCATTTAGCTGTTTTTGGTAATTCTGGTTCAGGTAAATCATTTGGGGTTTCAAGATTATTACAAAATATATTTCATTCAAAAAACTTTTCAGCTTTTAGATCCAATATATTGATTTTTGATACTTTCGGAGAATACCACAACGCCTTAAACTCAATTAATCAAGTTAATTCAAATTATAATTTTAAATACTTCACAACTAATAAAAGGGATACATCAGGATATAAATTACAAATTCCCGTTTGGTTATTAGATGTTGATGATTTAGCTATTTTATTACAAGCAAGTGAGCATGCTCAATTAACTATATTAGATGAAGCGTTAAAATTAGTTAAAATATTTTCATCTTCATCAGAAATAGCAATCAAATATAAAAATCATTTAATAGCTACTGCTATTATGTCAATTTTATATAGTAATCAAAATGCTGCAAGTAAACGAAATGAAGTATTTTCAATATTTAACACTTGTACAACCGATCAATTTAATTTAGAGGCTGAATTACAAGGAATTGGATATACTAGAAAATTTAGAGATTGTTTCTTAATAAATGATAAAGATAATTTTTCTGAAAGTGTTTTATTAAGTGAATACCTACAACAACACATTGACCCAACTGTTGAACAAACACCTATAACAGAAGAAAACCATTATACTTTAAAAGAATTAGAAGCTGCTTTAAACTTCACACTAATTAGTGAAGGATTACTTAAAAATGAAAAAATGTACTCAACAGCTATTACTTTGAAAGTTAGAATTCATTCTATCATTAATGGTCCTTATGCTGAATACTTTGATATGCCGTCATATTTAACAAAAGAACAATACATATCGTCATTAGTTACTTATAACAATACAAAAGCTCAAATAATAAATTTCAACTTAGAAGAAGTTGAAGACTGGTTTACAAGATTTGTTACTAAGTATTATTCACGACTATTATTTGAATTTTTGAAAAACATCCCTCAAAGAGCTGCTGTTCCATTTCACATTTTCTTAGAAGAAGCTCATAGATATGTTAAGGATGATACAGATAATTTCTTAATCGGATATAATATATTTGAAAGAATAGCCAAAGAAGGTCGTAAACATGGATTAATGCTTAATATAATCTCTCAACGTCCAATTGAATTATCAGATACAGTTATATCACAGTTATCTAATTTCTTTATATTTAAAATAACACATCCACTTGACTTAGAGTATATAAAAAAAATGTTACCTAATATGAGTGAAGAAATTATTGAAAAATTAAAAACATTACAACCAGGTACTTGTATGGCCTTTGGTAAAGCCTTTAAAATCCCAATGATTATAAGAATGGAATTACCTAATCCGACTCCTGCTAGTAGCAACTGTGATATTGTTAATACATGGAAATAACTGAATACGATTCAGTTTTTTTATAAAAAAAGAATATCAATTACACGATATCCTTCAATAAAACATTGTATTTTTGGTAACAGTTTGAGCTGTATTTTAGTTTCTTATCAAATGCTAACCTATATGCTATAAATGCTTTTGGATAATTAATTTCATCTTCTATTTTATAGTTTTGTTGTAAACAAACATCTTTATAATAATTATTATCGACCATCCAATTAAGAGCTTTCTTATCAGTTTCTAATTCAGCTTCTAAGTCAACCGAAACAAAAGTTTTCTCCTTAGCCATGTTATAATCGGTCCAACAGTGTCCTAATTCATGTAATAAAGCAAAATATATATCTGCAATTCTTTTATGGCGACGAGTTAAGTAAATAGCCGGTTTAGTTCGTTCTACTAAAAAAGCCCCTCTTATTTTAGACGTAGGAATTTCATCTTCTATTACTAAAATAATACCATTTTTATTAAACTCATCTATCAATTTTTTTTCATCAAAAATCAACGATTTTGCTTGTGTTTGAATATATTTAACTAATATACAAATGTTTTCTTTTTTATAATCTAAAACATTTTGTTCAAGCGATTTTCTATGACAACGCTCTAACCAAAGCGCTAATAATTCTTTTTTTTGATTTTTACTCTTATACTTTATATTTTCATCTAATTCATAAACTTTACTAGGAGTTGTCACTCTTAAATATTTTAAAATGTCCTTAGCTATTTCATATTTATCAACACAGTCTGTATACTCTAAATAATGATTATTTAAAAATTTGTAATTAAATTTATTAATGTATTCCGATATTGTTATTTGTTCTTTTTGCAAATATTTTTCAAGTTCTTCATCTGTTTTATAATTTGATTCAATATTAACTATTGTTGCCATTGGAATGTTTGTAACTTTTGAAATATCTGCTATAACAGTAAACGATAAATCAGAAGTGCCTTTTAAAATAGCCCCCAAATGTTTTGGAGTTATATTAATTCTGTTAGCAAATTCTTTATTTGATAATCTATTTTGTTCTAAATAATCTATTAAATAATCTTTAAATCTAATTTTTTCCATATTTTCTCACCCTCTTAAAATCAGTATAGTGCTTTGTACTTATATATTCTAAATTTACTATATCATTACTAAATGTAACAATTAATCTTATTTTCCCACCGTTTTTATTTAAATTAAATGAATAGTAATCACTTAATTCATGTTTAAGTCGTTCAAATCCATATAACTTAAATAATTCATCATTAAGATCATTTGACCTTTTAAGCATGTTAATTATTTTATTATATGTTTCAAATTCCTTATGAAATTTTCTTAATTTTTTTTCTTCATTTTTATAATTGGCACTTCTATTGATTTTCATTCACTTTCTTCATCCCCCTCTATATACATATCTTAACACAAAAGTTAATATATGTATATATTTTTTTGAAAAAAATCTAATTACTTAGACTTTATTTTTTGATATATTTTTTGTTCTGGTTGAAGATAGTTTATATTATGTGGTGAAGGCGTTAAAAGATTAGGTTCTCGTTGCTCTTTCATAGCTTTAATTACTTCTGGCAATATTCCCATTTGATTAAGAATCGGCCCTAAACTATTAATGTTATACTCACTGATTGCATTTTTGTGAAATATAAAATCGAATGTCGTTTTTAATAAATCTTTTACATATAAACTTCCAAATGACTCTTGTGAATATTCTTCTACTACATCAACTAAAACAGAAGCACATTCCATCCATTCTTCTAAAACTAACTTATGATTAGCACCTAATATATTATGACATCTAAAATCTGGTGAAGGCATTAATACTTTGGCACCACTTGGTTTTACTTCTAACGGACAACCTGTTTCTGTTAAAATACCACAACGAGTAGCAGGACTCAATAAATCAATTGCTTCTTTTTTTCTTCCCCTAATTCCTATCATAGGAACAGGAATAGTCCCAACTCTTTTTCCTTCTTTAAATCCAACTATTTTGACTTTAATAGAAGTTTGACCCTCTTTTAACATTTTTAAAATGTTTTCTTTTGAAATTACTAAATCTCTTACATAATAAGCACACGGAGTTTGTTTACAACATTTACCTTTACACACTGAACATATTTCTTTATTAGTTAATAAATGTTCATTCTCTTCTATTATTTTATATATATCCATTACAACCTGCCCTTTCAAGTAAATTATTATATCATCTTAAAAAAAAAATATCAAATTTTTGACATCTTTTTAAAATCGCCTGTTGCTATTGCTTTCAAATTTAAATCAGCTACAACATTATTTTTATATAAGTAGTACCCTGCTGCGCCAATCATTGCTGCATTATCTGTACAATAAATTAATTCAGGAATAGTTATATTAATATTGTTTTGTTCACAATTTTTAATTAATGACTCCCGAATGGCTTTATTAGCTGCTACCCCACCAGCTACTATTAGATTATCAATATTGTACTCTTTTAAAGCCTTCATTGTTTTTTTAGTTAAAACACTTACTACTCTATTTTGAAACGAACAACATAAGTTTTCTTTATTAACTTCATTTCCCTTTTGTTTTTCATTGTGTACCAAATTAATTACTGCCGATTTTAAACCACTAAATGAAAAATTATAGCTATTATCATTTAAAGGTATGGGTAAATTATATGTATCAGTTCCAAGTGCGGCTAATTTATCAACATTAGGACCACCTGGATAAGGTAGATTAACTACTCTTGCTACTTTGTCATAGCATTCACCTACTGCATCATCTACTGTCCCACCTATTTTTTCAAAAGTAAAATAATCATCCATTTTAATTAGTTCCGTGTGTCCACCTGATATTACTAAGGCTATTAAGGGAAATTTAAGCTCGCTTACCAAATTATTAGCATATATATGTCCAATAATGTGATGAACCGGTATTAATGGTTTGTTATATATAAAAGACAATGTTTTAGCAGCAATTAGCCCTACTAATAAGGACCCAATTAAACCAGGACCATATGTTACAGCAAACGCATCTACATCATTTATTTTTAATTTTGCTTTTTCTAACACTTGTTCTAAAACTATTGTGACTGCTTCTATGTGTTGTCTTGACGCCACTTCTGGAACTACCCCACCATATAATTTATGAGTATCTATTTGAGTTGCAATAATAGTCCCCAAATCTACTTTACCATCTTTTATTATACTCATACTAGTTTCATCACAACTAGTTTCAATTGCTAATATATTCATACTACCTCCTATATTTTCCTTATTTTCTTTCCATTAAATAAGCATCAATTCCGTTGTAATAACCTTTTCTAATATTGATAACTTCAAAACCAAATTTTGTATATAATTTAATGGCCTTTGCATTTTCAACACTAACTTCCAAAGTAATACTTTTACCTTCATTAATCATTAAATTCATTAATTCCGTTGCCATTTTATTTCCCCTATATTTTTCATCAACGTATATATAATTTAATTCGATACTTTCATACATTAAATTGTAATCTATAAAAGCAACTATTTTGTTATCTAAAATATAACCATATATATTAGAAAACGGATTAATAGAAACTTTATAATCCGTTAAATCAATTAAATTCGCATCAGTTATTTTTTGAATCATAGTTTTCTTCTGCCTCTGTTCTTTTCAAATAATTAGGATTAAGTTCATGAGAAGTAATAGGCATGTCATTTTCATGTTTTTTTATTACTTTCAAGATATCTATATTAGTAGAAGTTTCAATAATTGGATAATTATATAATTCTTTTAACTCATCTATCAATATATGTCTATCAGAATAAATCATTTCTAGATTATTGTATACAGCTCCAAAAACATAACCTCTTCTGGCATCAATAACAGGAATCGAATAACCTTCACAAGCAGAAGATAAAACTTCTAATTTAGATATTTTAATTAAAGGGATATTTAAACAAAACCCCATCAATTTGGCAATAGTAACTCCTACTCTAATTCCTGTAAAAGAACCAGGGCCATTAACTATATATATTTTAGTTATATCATTAGGTGTTATATTGTTTTTTTTAAATAAGTTATCAATTAAACTCATTATTCGTGTTGATAAATCGGTATCGTTTTTTTCTCGATATATATCAACTATTTTATTTTTTACTAGTGCTAAAATAATTTCATCAGCACATGTGTCTATATAAAAACTCATATAACGCTTTCAACAAGTTCTTCATATTGTTTACCAATTGGTTTTAAATAGATAACTCGTTTTTCATCATCAACTATTTTAATATTGATATCAAGTCTTTCTTTCGGCAAAATATGTTTAACTGTTTCAGCCCATTCAATAATAACAACACCGTTTTTATTAAAATAGGTCTCAATATCCACACCATCTACATTACCGTCTAATCTATATACATCCATATGATATAAAGGTAATTCGCCTTCATATTCTTTAATGATTGTAAACGTTGGCGAAGTTATATCTTCTTCTATCCCTAAGGCCTTTGCAAAACCCTTCGTAAAAGCTGTTTTACCCGCGCCTAACTCACCATTTAAACAAATAATCATGTTTTCAAATTTTTCTGATTCTAGATTTTGAGCAAGTAAAATTGTTTCTTCCTCATTTATTGCATTAACTTTAAATTCCATTTTATCACCCATCTATATTATAACAAATATGTGTCTTTAATTTCAAGATAAATTTTAAATATACTTTAAAAATGAAAAATTACATTAAACTATACCCTTATTACTTAAATTAAAAAAGAAGATTTTACTCTTCTTCAAATCCACATACTAATGTATTCTCAATAGTATAATCTGTTTTACCATAAGGTGCTTTTGGATAAATTGTAACTTTTGAATCTTCAAGATTACACTTTTCGTCTGTTTCAGCATTAACAAATATTTCATCTAAATTAATATCTGTTGAATACCTACTTAAATTTTCTAAATTTACTTTAATTCCAATATTTTCAAATTTAACTAACATTGTTTCTCTATCAGCTTCTGGGATAGATTCAACATAATAGTTTTCATAAAAGTCTTTTCCTAATTTTTCTAATTCCATATTTAATTCTTCTTGATTGTTTTTATTAAACATTGGTAAAATAACAAAGACAATTAGTGCTACAATTCCTCCAAGTACTACTAAGATACCTATACAAATGCCAATAGCCTTTACCATGTTCTCTGCAAATATGTCTTTCATTTTTTTCATTTCAACTCACACTCCTATATTAATAATATCATTTTTTTTCTTTACTTTCAATCTTTTTTTGCTTTTTATCTTTAAGTTTTTTTTCTTTTGATTTAATTTTTTTTATTTTAAATAATATTACTGTTCCTAAAACTAATAAAGGTAAAGATATTGTTAAGATTATCCACAATAAATCACTTTTATAAGGAATCAATATGTATATGCTATTTTCACCTGTTGATGAAGTTACTGAGATTGTTACAACACCATTAGTGTTTTTTATTATAACAGAACTATCACTTTCAGCGGCTATTGCTTCAACATTTAATTCTTCTTTCGAATCATATTCATAATAATATGTCTCACTATTAAATTCTGATTTTAAAGTTCCATTTACTAAATTTAAACTAGATAGTAAACTACTTTTAGGTTCTAGTGCTTCTAAACTATATCCTCGCATAACTGTTACTTTATAAGTTTTAGTACTTAAATCCTCAGCGGTTACAACATATTCATAAACATTACTACCTACTTGTAATAATTCTGGTTTATTTTCTTTTACAGTTGCATATTTTGTATCTGATGTTGTGTAAGTAAATGTTACATTATCTACTTCATAAGGTAACCACAATAAATATTCGGTTACTTCATTATTAAAGACTGGCGATAATACGCCAACACTAGGTATTAAAGAGGTTAAATTATTATCACTTAGTAATGGTTTGTTTGGATCTTTCCCTCTGGTTACGGCAATTATATAATCAGCAGTACTTCCGTTTTCTGCTGTAACTCTAACTACAACATTTTTTGTTTCTTCTGATATAAAATCACTATTTCCAGATACAGATACTTTTGATTTTGAATCATTAGTCTGCGCATTAACATCTAAATTAGTTACTTCAAAAGGAACTATTAACTTGTAGTTATATACTCCACTACTAAAACCAGGCTCAAGAGTTCCACTGTTTACAGTTAAACTTTTCAAACTAGTATCACTACTTCTATTATCTTTTCTTGTAATATTAACTGTATATGTTTTCTTTGCTCCACTTTGTGCTGTTACCACTATATTAAACTTGTTACTACCATAATTTAAACTTTTAGTTCCTGTTCCTGATACGCTGGCACCGGCAACTGCTGTACCATTTATAACAACAGAAGTTACATTACTTTCAACAGTTGTACTATAACTAGTTGTCCCTGATGAAAAACTAATTCCACCTGATGAGACTGATAAACTAGTTAAATTATTGGCATTACTTAACACTGAAATACCTAAACTAGAATTACTTCCTGATACTTCAACTGCATCTATATTGGCTATTTCAATACTAGTAAAAGTGATTGATGCACTACACCCTGAACCAACTGCTTTATAATTAACAGTTGCCAATTTAGAGTTTGTGAATCCAACACCTGACATATCTAAATACGCTAATTTCCATGCTCCACTGCCAAGCAAATTAGTATTTGCAGCAGCAACTGCTCCTGTAACACTAGTTATTTGAATACAAGAAGTATTAGACGATGAAAAATTCCCATCAACCGAGCCAATAGTTGCACCGGCACCATTTACATAAAATGATGCTGATCCACTACCACCTTCTGCTACTGTTTTGTTTCCACTTATACTAGTAGTTGCAGCCAAAGAAAAAGAAGGAAATACTAAAAATATGAAGATAAATACAATTATTTTTTTCATAAATCCTCCTAATGCAATAACGCTCTTTCTAAGACGTGATTGATTATTTTCAATCCATCTGATAAGTCTATTTTATCATTTTTACCTGTATCGGCAGCTATAAAGTAAGCACCTTCAACAAGTCTTCTTTCAAGGACGTGGTTAGATATTGATAAACCATCCATTAAACTTATTGATCCATCTCCATTCGCATCACCTATGATAACGATTGAAGCTTTATCTAATTCTGTGGAACCATTCATAAGTTTAACAATCATTCCTGTTCCAAGTACTGAATCATCAGCTACTGGCGTCGTTCCATCTTCTTCAAATATAAATAACATTGAGTTGTCATTTAATAATTCATTTTTCAAATCTAATCCTGTTTTATTTAACGCAACAGTTTTTATATATCCATCTGATATATCATGAGCTGCATCAACAGTCGTAGTTAGAACAATTAAGCCTGTATTTTCTGGTCTTGTAATAACAACTGGATAAGTAGCAACTGTTCCATTTTCTGCGGTCACTGTAATACTATAATTATTATCTCCCATATTTAATGACATACCAGTTCCTTTATTCACTGTTGCACTTTCATGAACAACAACAATAATATCATCTGCTGTAAAGCTATCATTAGTTGATAGTACTTCTACTTCAAACTTATCAACATTCCATGTTGCAGTATGTCCTAAAATAGTTAAACTAGTTATTGAATTATCTGTATTTGCAGTTTTATTAATTCTTAATGTGTATACCTTTTCAGTAACACCATCATGAGCTGTTACTGTTATTGTAATAACATTTTCTCCTACTGTTAAATTAATATCCCCTAATGTTTCTCCAATAGTTGCAAATGTATCTGTTGTAGTTGCTAAGACATTAACACTTGTAACATCATTAGCTACATCTAAGGTATATTCAGTTGTTGAACTATCAAAATCTGTTATAGTAGTTCCATTAATTTTCAAATCATTTAATGTCGCATCTGTTCTATGACTTCTAACAACTAAAACACTATATGTTGCTTCTTCTAAGCTAGCTGATGTTACTTTTACTTGATAATTATTTTCACCATAACTTAATTCAGCTATTCCAGAACCTGGATTAAATGTGGCTGTTGCTGGGTATTGACCCACAACATCACTTCCACTAAATGTTGTTGTATCATGCGGTAAAGTTACCTCAAATCTACTATTTTCAGTACTCCATGTTGCATCATAACCTAAAATTGATACTCCACTTAATGTATTATCGCTACTTGAAGCCCTAATAACATTTACAGTGTATACAATTTCAGTTAATCCGTCATGAGCTGTTACTGTTATTGTGATCGGATTAGTTCCAACATTTAAATTAATATCACCTAATGTTTCTTCAATTGTCGCTGATGAATCTGTTGGAGTTGCGTTTATCTTAATACTAGTCACATCATTAGCTACATTAATAGTATAAGTTAATTTATCTTTACTAAAATCTGTTAATGTTACATCATTTGATTTTATATCACTTAATGTTGCGTCTGTTCTATATGGTCTTGTAATTACTACATTATACGTTACTTCTTCTCCATTTTGTGAAGTAACACTAACTGAATAATTATTATCTCCATACACTAAATTCATTCCTACACCTTTATCAGCCGATGCAGTTGTTGCTATTTCCATTTCAACATCTGTTTCTGTAAAAGATTTATCTGTTGTATCTACTGTTACATTATATCTAGAATTAGTTTCATCCCAAACAGCTACTTGTTCTAAAATACTTAATGTTGTTAAAGTATTATCATTACTAAATCTTGTTATATTAACGATATATGTCGCAGTAGTACCATCTTGACCTGTAACTATTAAATTATATGTATTTAACCCCACTGCCAATTGTTTTGAACCAGTTCCTGATACACCAGCATTAGTATCACTAGTTGTTGCAGTTAATTCTATTTCTGTTGTTTCATAAGGAACTGAAACTGTATAACTATAATTACTTGGCGTAAATCCTGCTAGTAATTCACCATCAATGGCTATTGATGATAATGTAGTATCATTATTTAAAGTCTTTATAATTACTAATGTATATATTGTTTTATCAACATTATTTTCTGCTGTAACTGTAAATGTATATAAGTTCTCACCATAATTTAAAGAACTTGTATCAATAGTACTTAAATCAACAGAAGCATTTGTATCAGTTGGTGTTACTACTATATCACTTTTGTTAATTGATGTTTTATCTCTTGGAACATTATATTCATAACGAGCTTTTTCAGCGTTATAAATAGCATTATTACTTTCTACTGTAACGCTTGTAATTGTAGAATCATTATTACCAGCTCTTACAACAGTTACTGTATAAGTAGATGTAGTTGTTCCATCATGAGCTCTTACTGTAACATCAATTTCATTATTACCTACCATTAATTCATGATTACCTAGTCCAGTTGTAATAGTTGCATCACTATCACTTGTAGTTCCTTGCACATCAATACTAGTTGTTTCATGAGGTACATTTAATGTATATTCTAATGTATCTTTATCAAAACCTTCAAGTGAATTTGTATCAATTTTAATATCTGATAACGAACTATCAGTTTTATATGATCTAATAACATAGATTGTATAATCTTGTGTTGTTTTATCTTCTGCTGTTACTGTTACTACATATTCATTATCCCCATACACAAGAGGCATAGTTGGTAAATTAGTTATGTCTATATTCGATGTTGGTGCAATAGTATAAGTAACATCACTTGTTGCAAATGTATCAACATTATGAGGTAAAGTTACTTCATAACGACTGTTATTAACTACCATATTATTGCCTAAAATTGATAAACTTGTTAAACCTACATCAGCATTAAATGCTCTGTTTATATTAATTGTGTATACTTGTTCAGCTATATTATCATGAGCTGTTACTGTTAATTTAAAACTATTAGGCCCCGCATTTAAAACATAATTATTAATACCTTCAATTGTGGCAGATGAATCTGTCGTTACTGCATTTATATTAGCCGCACTGATATCATTATCCACTTCTAAATTATATGTATATGTGTTTTTATCAAAGCCTTCTAATAACGTTCCATTTAATGTTATTTCTGATAATGTTGCATCTGTTCTGTATGCTCTATTAACATTTACAGAATGATTTTCAACTGTTCCGTTTTCACTTGTAACAGTAAAAGTGATTTCATTATCACCAAAAGATAAGTTAAATTCGTTTTCTAAAATAACAGAAATCGCACCTTCTGGAAGGTTTAAACTAATATCTGTTTTCAAGAATGATTCAATAGTATCACCTAAGAAAACATCGAATTTATTAGTGGTATTATTCCATACACCATCTACACCTAAAATAGAAATACCTAGTAAACTATTATCTGAATTCTTTTCTCTTTTAATATTTAATGTATAAGTTTTAGTTGCAACACCATCTTCTGCTGTAACATTAATTGTTACAGTATTTCCCTCTTCGCTAGTGTTCAAACTAATATTTCCTAGTGTTTCTGTTATTGATGCACCAGTTGTAGCAACCGCACCAAGTTCAATAATATCATTATCTATATAAGGTAATGTTATATCATAAGATGTAGTTTCACTAGCAAACCCTTCAATAGTTGTTCCATCAATTGTGATATTTATTAAAGACGCATCATATGATAAAACATTATAAGAAACTGGAGTTGTTGTTAACACTCTTTCAGTCGCTGTTATATCGGCCCCTAAGCTAAACTCTTCATCATAGCTAAACGCAAAAAGTTCATTAAAGGTTGCATCATCTTTAACTGTAAAATATACAAAATATAATAACCCATTTGAATCCAAAGTTATAGGATTCAATGTTCCATCATATAAAATTGATAAAATTTGACTATTAACATCATTAGGCACAACCATCGTCCACGAAGATAAACCTAGTGTATCTTTATTAAAATCAAATTTAACCATATTACTTTCTTTATAAGGCGTAACCATATTAGAATTGTAATTAATCCCTAATTGAAAACCAATTGCATCATTAGCTATTGCTGCTTCATAAGAAACCCCAACTGCTATAACATCGCCTCTTTTTAAATCACTATTAGGCTCTAATTTAGTAGCGGTTCCACCTAAATAATCATCATTAAAAAATGTATTAACATCTTCAACACCATAAACCTCAAAACCAAAGTTATAATCTTGGGCATTAGCCATTAACGAAAATGAAAAGAACATTATAATTGCTGTAAATAATTTTAACTTCATACTTATTCCCCTATTCTTATATGTATCATTATAACATATTTTTACAAAATGTGACATATTTTTTTTATAAAAAATTAATGTTTTTTTACTAAAATAGTTTTATTAGACTAAAAAAAGAAGAGTTATCTTCTAAATTATAAAATCATCATCGTTACTACGACTATTTTTCATTTCTTCTTTTTTTCTGTTTAGCATTTCTTGTTCATATAGTATTTTTAATGCTTCTGTATCTTTATTATTAATAGCATCAATTATTTCATCTTTTGTAACAACTTCATCATAAATATCATTAACTTGTTGCCCTATTCTAGGAGTGTGCCCTTCTGAGATTTGTCTATTATCGCTATCATTTTTAGATCCAAAGTTAAATTCTGGTTTAAATTCAATCGCTGGCGCTTGTTGTCCTTGTAATTGTGGTTGAAGATTTGCTGTTGCTATTTCTATCACTTGTTTTCTTCTTGTCGCTAATATAATTATTAATACTATACATAGCATTATAATTGCTATCAACCCTAACATTAACCATGGGAATATTGAACTCATTAATGATTCTTTAAATTCTTTATAAACATCAATGTTATAATATCTAACAAAACCATTTTCATCTTCCACTTGAATTAAAATTGAATTGTTTCCTTCTTGTAAATTAGAATTTCCAGATATTGTAATCTTAGCTTTTTCATTAAGTGATTTAACTTCTAAATTTAATCTATCCATATCAGAAACAGTTATATCATAACTACTTCTATTTGGATCAAATCCATCTATTAAATAACCATCTATTTTAATTTCACTTAATTTATTATTACTAAATAAAGGACTTCTATTTACATTTAATGTATAAATTCTTATACTTCCATCCTCAGCTGTTACTTGAACTTCAACAGCGTTCACACCAATTACAAAACCTTGATTACCTGTTACTTTAACACGTGCTGAGTAATCACTTACTTCATAATTTAAATTTAACGACGTTATTTCAAATGGAACTTCGATATTATAACTATTAAGGTTTTTATCAAAGTCAATTTCATAGTTTTTAGCACCTAAACTTAATAAATAATTGTCATTTGATTTAGTACTAACAGTTTCTGTTACACCTTCTCTATTAGCATTAATAATATAGTTTTTAACTGTACCATCTTCAGCTGTTACTTTTATTTTAATAGGATTTACTCCGACAACAAAGTCAGTGTTACCTGTTATTTCAACAGTTGCTTTTGGATGATTTACTAATACATTTACATTTAGTGATGTTACATCGTTACTGACATTAACAGCATAAACAGATATATCATTTTCAAAATTTGGATTTAAATTATATCCAGGAATTTCTATACCTTTTAATGTGGCATCACCAGATAAGTCTACAACTACTTCTGCTTCTCTTGTTACATTAATTATATATGAGTCTTTATCTCCATTTTCAGCTGTTACTTCAACTTTAATTATATTTAATCCTACTTGTAACCCTTTATCACCTGTAATATTTATAGTTGATAGGTTGTGATTAGCTGTTGCTTTAATAGGAGCATCAACCACTTCATAAGGAACGACCATCGAATATTCTCTTGTCGAAGAATTAAACACAGGTGTCAAACTATGTCCTGTCACTTCTAAATCGCTTAATGTTGTATCATGGCTTCTATTATCTGCTTCTCTTGTCACATTGATTGTATATGTTTTAACTGAACCGTTTTCAGCAGTTACCCTAACAGTAATGGTATTATTTCCAACATTTAATGATGAGGCACCAGTTATTGTCATAGTAGCTTTATTATCGCTTTTAGTAGCATTAACAGTTACAGATGTAACATCATTAGGAACTGTCGCACTATATGCAGTTGTGCTGGCGTTGAAAGTTGGTGTAATTGTATGACCGGAAATTGATAATGCAGTTAAATTATTATTTGTACTTCTTGTATCTTCTGCTCTAACTATATTTACTGTATAATCCTTAACATCTCCATTGGCTGCTGTCACTTTAACTGTAACCGTATTATTTCCAACATTTAAGTTTTTGTTTCCTGTCCCTGATATTTTAGCCCCCGAATCGGCTGCCGCGGCTGTTACATTCGCACTTGTTGTCCCCCAAGGAACATTCACTGTATAACTGGTAGTACTTGCATTAAATGCTGGTGTTAGTGTTTGCCCACTTACCGCTAATGAACTTAAATTATTATTACTTGAAGCTGCCGCACTAGAAACAGAAAGTGGTGTAACCGCAGACACCGTAGTCAATTCTCCCCAAGTATCAGCCGCCTCTATAACATCCACTGCAACTTGTGATGTTCCAGCTTTCAAAACAGTAAAAGTATATGTGAAGATTGGCGCTGGCGAAGTCATCCCACTCGCACCAGTCAAATCTAAAAATATATACTTGTGAATAGCTGTGTTGGAATTAGGTCCAGGAACTGATGAACCAGCTGTTGCTGATTTAAATTCTAAATGCGTATCATCAAATTCCAAGTTATAATCTAATGCTGAAACCCCTCCTTCTACACCTGTAATATTGGTAAAACTTACTGTAACAGTAATATCTTTCCCCACTGTTGGAGTTCCAGATGATGTTATTCCAATAGCAGCTGTTCCAGATGCGTTTATATTTGCTGCACCTAAAAACAATAAAAAACCTGTAAAAATACTTAAAATAATCTTTTTCATAATACCTCCCAATACATATTCTTTTAAATATTTGATCCATTTCTTTTTAATATAATTAAAAAGATAATGAGAATCCATGATAAACTTTCACTACTATCCCATATA
>CAYJPP010000003.1:0-8225 GCA_964372175.1 uncultured Muribaculaceae bacterium | reverse complement strand
TACTATCCCATATAATAACATAGTAACATAAAAAAACATTTTTTGCAATAATAAAATTAACTGTATTAATTTTCTAAAATAATTACTAAATATCACAGCTAACATATCACAATTTTAATTGCAAATTTTCTTTAATAAAAAAGCGAAACTTATTCGCTCTTTATAATTAATTTATCAATTAAATTCAAATCTTCTGCTGTTACAGTACTATCTTTATTTATATCACTAGCAAGTAAATAAATCCCTTCTAAATTAGTATCTGTATTATTATGATTTATAAGCAATATTTTATCAATTATGTTAATATTACTATCACCATTTATATCACCCAATACAATTATTTTAGCGCTGTCATATACATGATTATTAATAACTAGCCTTAGTTCCATATCAGTACTAGTATCCTTATAATATATACTGCTTTCTTTATACACTCTAATACTTTTGTTATTGTTAAAACTGTTAACTAAATCAGTTATTGTTATATTATCAGCATAAATCAATTCATCTTCTACTGTATATATATCGCTTGTTAATGCGTAATAATCATTAGTATTATCGATATTAATTGTGTATTCTAGTTTAGTATAGTTATCACTACCGACTACTTCTATCACATAACTATTAGGTAAATCAATATTACCAGCTAAATTAACTGTTGCATTAGAATCAGTAGCAATAGCGGTTATTTCTGTTTCTAACATAGTTTTTTTATTGCTCGAAACATTTATATCATATGTATATGTATTAGGTTCAAAATTAAATGCATAACCTGCAACAGTTAAAGTTTTTAAAGTAACATCAGATGGTCTTTTTATAACAGTAATAGTATACATATTCTCACTGCCATCTTCTGCTGTTATCGAAATTATTCTAATATTTGTCCCATTTAAAACTGTTTTTGTTTCGTGTCCATCTAAAGTTGCGACTTCACTTGTCTTAATAACATCAAAAGATAGCGTTGCTACATCATTTTCCACTTCCAAAGTGTATTCTTTAATACTAGGATCAAATATTTTATCAAAAGTACCTATTGAAGGAGTTATTAAAGAAACACTATTATTCGTTGACACTTCTCTTGTAATGTTAACTGTATAAGTTTTAGTTTCCCCAGTTATAGCGGTTACTATAATAAGCACTGGCATACTAGTCTTATTAACAAATATTTCGCCATCACCAAGTACAGTAGCACTTAAATCAATTGGTATTGCTTCTATATTTATTGTTGTTTGATGTGATAATAAAGATACATCATATTCATAAACATTTTGAAATAATTCTATTTCATTTTCATCTATTGTTAACGAAGCAAGCCTCCCCGTAGTGATATGAGAAATTTCAACTGTTACAGGCGAGGTGTTTCCCGCTTTATCAGCTACTAAAACTTGTTCATTAACATTATCAAAATATTCCTTTGTTAAAGTTAATTCATCTCTTGATAATGTCCAACCTTCTAATGCTTGTAATGGTTCATTTGAAGTTATTTTAATAACACTACTATAACCTTGATTAGGTGTATTAGTCATTTGTAATACGGGAGCCACCGCATCAAAATGAAAGTTTATTCTAGCACCATCAAACACTCCTGCCCCTCTATAATAGCCCACACTAATATAAGTATTTGAAACCTCACCTTGATCAAACGATACAGTTGTATAATCAGGTGAGACAGTCGCTCCACTCGCATTAACACCACTATATGAATGATAAACACTATTAGAATCTTGCGTTTTAGCCACCCAAGAAGGCAATGTATAGTCTTGTTTATCTTTTAAATAGACGTCAAAAATTTGTGTTTGCAAGTTGAATTTAGGATCTGATGCTGCTTCTAAGTTCTCAATATTTTCGATTTGATTTTGCCTTAGTGTTAGCCAGTTCAAATTTATCAAACTATTTTTTTCTGTCAATCCATCAATTTCTGATATATCTTTAATAATGTTATCATTCAAATTCAAATACCCCATATTATTCCAAAGATTAGATGAGGTAACTATTGAATTAAAATCTTCTATTCTATTACCAGAAACATCCAACTCAATTAAATCCAAATCAAATAAAGGAGATATATCCTCTATTATATTCCCACTTAAATATAAACGTTGCAAAGAAGGTAAACTAGCTAAAGGTGTGACATCAGAGATTTCTGAATTAGTTATTTCCAAGATACTTAAATTAGTAAGAGAAGCTAAACTAGAAAGATCTGCTAATTCACTTGAAGTAATTTTTAATTCTGTTAAATTTTTAAATAAAGAAAAGTCAGCTACAACAGTTTTTATCTCATTACCAGATAAGTCCAACTCCAATAATGCTGGTAAATTTGCCACATTTTCAATAGAACTTATATTGTTATTATTTAATTCAGCTACTTCTAATGCTGGTAAATTTTTCAAAAAGTCAACATTCTCTATATTATTATGAGAGAGTAGTAGAATTCTTAGGAGAGGTGAATCTGGAAAAAGCGGTACATTAGTAACACTATTACCTTTTATATTTACAAGTTCTAAATTAGGTAAAGAATTAAATGCATTATCTGCAATGGTACTAATGTTATTATACTCTAGTTGCAAGGCCCTCAAATTAACTAAGTTACTTAAATCAGGAATTGATGCTACTTCTGTACTTCTGATATAAATTTCTTCTAAAGTTGTGATGTTTGTTATATTAGGAAACTCGGTAGCATCCCCATCATTCAACCCAAATTTTTTTAAATTAGTAAATCCTGAAAAATCCAAAGTACTTATATCTTCAAAATATCCTATTGATAATTCTTCTAACCCAGTTAAGGAAGTAATCGGACTGAAGTCTGTAATATAATCTTGATCACTTAAATATAAAGTTTTAAGATTAGTCATAGTACTAAAAAAAGATATATCCCTTAATCCTACATCCCCAATTGATAAGCGTTCAAGATTTGTTAATTTAGCTATTTCAGAAGTATTAATAAGATTACTAGTCATTCTAAGTGACATAGTCTTTAAATTAGGAAGTTTCAAAAATTGTAAAACTTCTGTGGCATCAGTTATCGCATAACCTGATACATTTAATCCATCTATCAAAGCAGCTTCTTCCGCTGTCATTATTATTTTGTTATTATCTAAAACATATTCATATTGTCTAAGAGCACCCGTAACTGCGTTAGCTACATCACTAGAAGAAAATTCTAAAACAACATCCGCTTCCACACCACTTTCAAACTGCTTTGCTTCAGTTTTTAAAGTCGAATTTTCACCCATTGTTTTAACGCTAAAATTAATTACTAAAACAGAAGTTACTAAAACAACTAATACAATTATATATTTAAATGTATTTTTCACAACTATCACCCCTATTCTCTTTAAATATTTTATCACATTAAATATTTTTTTGAAATATATTTTTAAAATAAAAAAAGAGTTTCCTCTTTTAATAAACAATCAAATAAATAGTATCATCTTCAAATAATACATGATCAGTTGAAAAGTCATCATAATCAATGTCGACAATTTTATCTACATATATTCTTTCTAACTTTCTATTAGTATAATAATTCATAGCCTCATATATACTCCAAGGCATAGCTAATTTTTTTTCTGTTAAAGACCCTAAATGTCTAATTTCAGTTATATATTGTTCAGGATAATTATCATAAATATATCCAAATTTAGCAATAGTTTTACCTGTTTGTTCTTCATACATTAAAACCATTTCATTTATTATATTACCCATTTCGTGTTCTTTCTCATTAGCAAGCAAGTGTTCATTAATATTTAAGTAAATATATGTACTATTTAAAATAAATGAAGCAATAATCAAACCATAAACAATATTTTTTAACTTAGTATCATACGCTTTTACAAGTAAAATAATTAAAGAACTCCCCCACAACATAGCCATTGGACTATTAACTCTTCCTACTGGACCTGTATTAAATACAAACATTGGCGCAATACAAATTATTAAAATAAATATCACAAATAAAATATAATTTACTATTTCTTTTTTAGTTGATTTTAATAAAAACAATAACAAAACAGTTATACTAATTATTATATAATTTAAATAGTGTGGTAGTAAGTTGATACTTTGATTAAATAGTTCTACAAAGTAATCTATAATTGTACTAAACCTTTCAAAAAAGTTATTTATACTTGATAAATCATTACTTCTATCAACAGTACTTTCTAATATGTTTTTTCCTATTTCAATAGTTAGTATCGATAAAATTAAAACACCTAGTACTACCATAATTAATTTAAACAAGTCTTTAAAAATTATTTTTTTATGAACTTTTTCTCCAATTATCTGTTTTAAAATATAAGTTAAAATAATAAATAAAGGAAATATATTTAATAGACCTTGATAACATATAGTAGCAATTAAAAGTAAAATAAAAATTTTAAAATAATTTGGTTTTTTAACCCAGTTTTTAAAAGCTAATATAACTAAATATAACCCTAAACACATTACCGCTGATTCAGGGAATAATAAATATTCTAAAGTAAATTGATTCAAAATTAAGACAAATGAAATTAAAACTATCATCCAGTTCAAAAATTTATTTTCTTTCTTTATAAAACCACTAAAAATATTGCTCACCTCATATATTGATAGTGCAACAAATATTATTGCAATAAAATTCATCCCTATAATATAAACTTCTAATGGTAAATTTAAAATTCCACCTAAAAAACAAACAAGCGCAGATACTATTCTTCCATCTAACAAAAAATATTCTTGTGGATAATTCATATAACCTAAATCCCATAATACATATGTATCTGATGAAAAATGCATTTGTAAAAAGCCACTACAAATCAAGACTGTAAACATTGTAATTATCAATAATTTAATTTTATTCATAAAATACTCCTTTCATTTATTATACTATATTTTAAGTAAAAAAGTGAATTTCACTTCACTTTAAAATTAATCTTTTTTGTTTCTTCTAACCAAAAATATAATTAAAATTACAATTCCTGCAATTATTATGCCAATTAAAACTATCGAAGAACCTTTTTCAGTTTCTTGATTCTCATCTCCATTATTACTATCAGTTGGAGCGTCATCATTTTCATCATCTGTATCAAGATTGTCTCCTGGTTCATCTGGAATATCAATGTTATCATCTGGTTCATTTGGAAATTCTACATTACTACCAGGAATTTCATTCTCATTTTCTTGACTATTGTTTTCCATTTTTATATTTGATATTACAATTGATTCAAAAATTGTGTTTCCATATATATCCACAAACATAATATTACCATTATAGTTTTTGAAAAATGTTTTTGTTAAAGTTTTTAAATCTGCTGATAATGTCCATCCGGAAATTTGTTCCATTGGTTTGTTAAAAGTTATAGTAACTGTATTTTTCGTTGAATTTAAAGCATTATATTTTTGATTGATAACTTTCAAGTCTTCAATGTTAGATACTTCTACTGCAACTAAAACTTTATTTCCATATATATCAGAAAACTCAATATTATTAGTAAAGTTATCAGTAAACTTTTTTGTAAATGTTTTTTTATCACTCGATAAGTCCCAGCCTGCAACTGTATTCATTTCTTTATCAAAAGTAATACTTACATTATTCGCAGTTGTATCAACATGGTCATATTTTTTCTGTAATACTTGTGGCTTTTTAATATTAGAAACAACTATATTAACATCAACTGTATTTCCGGCCTTATCCGAAAAAGTAATTGTTTCATCTACATTTGTAAAATATTCTTTTTTAAAACTACTTTCATTATTTAATAACGTCCAACCAGACGTTTCTTTCATATCTTCACTAAAATTGATAGTGACAATATTACTTGTAGTTCCATTTTCTTCATAAGATACTAAATATGTTGGGGCATTTTTATCTACTTTAAAACTTATAGTAGCATCGGTTAAATAACCAGTCCCCATATAATATCCTAATACCAAAGAATGAGTCCAACTATAATCCGGATCAAAAGAAACTGTTTTATTATCAGCTGATAATGTACAACCATTACATATATGACCACCTGATAAGTAATAAACAGTATTTGTCGGATCCTTGATTTTACCGACCCAAGAAGGTAGCGTATAATCACTTAAATCATCTAAATAAACAGTGTGTTCTTGGAAGCTCAAATCATATTCAACATTTGTAACATTTTCTATACCATCAATTTTACTAATTTGATTACCTCTTAGGGATAACCAATTTAAATTAGCTAACGAATCTTTACTAACTAAATTATCAATTTCTGTCATATCAGAAATTATATTATTTTCTAAAATTAAATCTTCAACTTTATTTAAAGCACCATCTTGTAAAAATAAATCATTTAAATCACTAACTCTATTATAACCAACATCTAAAAATTTTAAATTTGGAAGGTGATATAAAGGAGTAATATCTTTGATTATATTATCTGAAATATCTAAATATTCTAAATTAGTAAGACTACCTATAACAGAAATATCCTCTATCTCACTAGTTGTAAGCTCTAATTTTTTTAAATTTGTCAAAGCTATAATATTGCTTATATCAGATATCTTGCTACTATAAATATTTAATTCTTCCAATGTAGTAAAACTTAAAATATTGCTAGGGATTTCTTTTAAATTAGAATAATAGATTTCAAGTTTAGTTAAAGATGGCAAATTAGTTAATGTTTCATAATCATTAATGTAACTAGAACCAACTTTTAATTCTTTTAAATTTAACATATTACTAATATTACTAATACTAGTGATCTCATTTCTAAATATAGATAATACTTCTAAATTTGGAAAAGCTTCCATTGATCTAATTCCTGTTAAACGATTATTATCCAAATTTAAATTCTTTAATGAAGTCAAATTACTTAAATCAGAAGCATCAGGAATACTTGCTATTTGATTAAAATCTAAATTAACTACCTCTAAACTAGGATATTGATTTAATTGTGTAAAATCAGAAATTGAGTTACTAGATAAATCAAGTTCTTTAATAGCCGGAAGTTTTGGAATATCAGTAAGATAAAGTCCAGTCAATTTTATTGTTTCAAGATTTGTTAAATTTTCAAGGACACCTAAATCATTTATTTTTCTTTCGCTAACTAATGATAGTTTTTTCAAATTAGGCATACTAGTTAAAAAAGATATATCTGTAACCCCATTATAATTTAATATTAATTCTTCTATATTTGTTAATGCACTTAAAGAATCTAAATTTGTTAAAAGACTACAGTAATGGAATGTTAATGATTTTAAGTTAGGTAACTCATTTAAAACAACTAGTCCACTAACATCACCAAAAGAATAAGAATTAATATATATACTTTCAATTTTCATAGCCTCTTCAAGTGAGATAGTTATCATTTTCGAGCCATCATCAGTAGTAATCATATAATCTCTTAATGAATACTTTACAACATTATATGTCGTATTATTAGTAAACACTAAATTAATATCAGTACTTTGTGGTGTAATACCTGCAATTTCTATTGTTTCACCAATACTCACTTCATCATTAGCTTTCGCATTCATATTTTTAATACTAAAATTAAAAACCAAGATTACACTCATAAAGGTAACTAATAATATTATATATTTTAAAATCATTTTCTTCATAAAAACACACTCCTACATCATACATATTATAGCATTTTACCAATATCTTTACAATATAATTTCGTTTAATAAGTGTAAACATATATATAAAAAAGCGAAGTTTATTCGCTTAAAATTATTTTATTATCTAGTAAATTTAAATCATCTTCATTTACATTACTATCTTTATTTATATCACTAGCAAGTAAATAAATATCTGTTAAAGAGCTAACTGAATTGCTATGATTTATAAGTAATATTTTATCAATTATATTAATATTACTATCCCCATTTATATCACCCAACACTACTATTTTAGCACTGTCATATACATGGTTATTAATAACCAATCTAAGTTCCATATCAGTACTTGTATACTGTGAATATAAACTATTGTCTTTATAAACTATAATATTTTTACTGTTATTAAAACTAGCAACAAACTCTGTTGTAGGTATATTAGAAGCATAAATAAGTCCTTCTTCTACAGTGTATACATCACTTGTTAAGCTATAATAATCATTGGTATTATCAATATTAATTGTATATTCTAACTTAGTATAATTATCTTTCCCAACTACTTCTATTACATAACTAGCAGGTAAAGCAATATCTCCCATTAAATTAACAGTAGCATTAGAATCAGTAGCAACAGCAGTTATTTCTGTTTCTAACAT
>CAYJPP010000002.1:12186-45286 GCA_964372175.1 uncultured Muribaculaceae bacterium | reverse complement strand
TATTCATAATACCTCCTTATCATCATTATAACTCATTTATATTAAAAAATAAAGATATTTTTTACAAAAATTATCAATAGACCGACAAAAATACCATAAATAGTATTCTTCTTATTAATATTTAAAGCGACTGGATATAATTCATAAGTTGCTATATAAAACATAATACCAGCTACTAAACTAAATATTAACCCTAATATATTATTAGAAATATTGGTGAAATACACACTAGCAAATAAAGCTCCAATAGGTTCAGCTAAACTAGCTAATAATGGATATAAAAAGGATTTAAATTTTGATTTAGTAACTAAATAAATAGGAACAGCAATAGCAATACCTTCTGGGATGTTGTGAAGTGCTATTGAAACAGCTAAATCAATACCTAATTTAATATTATCAGTTGCAACTATATATGTAATAATACCTTCTGGTAGATTATGTAAAAATATAGCAATCATTGCTAATATACCAGTCTTATAAATATTATTCTTATTGTCTAAAACACTAGATATCAGCATAGTTAAAATACCCCCTAGTGTGAAAAAAATAAGCAAATATAATAGTTTAAAGTTACTGATATACTCATACCCATTAGGTATTAAATCAAATAATGAAGTTCCTAACATTATAGTCGCACTAAGAGCAAGAAAAAAACTAATATCTTGTTTCTTATTTATAAATAAACAACCCAACAAAGTTGAAAACCCTGCAATAACAGTCAATAAAAAAGCCATGTAATCACCAGTTAAATATATGAAAAAAAGATAGAATATATCTATCTTGTAACATTATAATCATAAATGTTAATGCCTTCAACACTAATATCTATAATATCATTATTAGCGGTTTCAATAAAAACAGCAATCTCATCTTTATTATAATAAGATTTATAAAAATATATATATGTGTTATTTTTAACTTCGTAGCCTAAATATTGATATATATGCATAGGATCTTCTTTTGTTTCCTCATAGGTAGGATAAAAGTCATAGTCATAAACAGTATATTCATATCCATTGCAAACTATTTTATCGCCTAAAACGGATACCAATAACGGATCAATCTTAGTAAAATTTATATCATTATAATCTATATAACAAATATCATCTTCAACAAAAACATTTAAAGAATTAGGTTCAGTTGTTTTTATTGCTTCATCCGTAAATTTATTTAAATTAACAATATGATTTTCATGAGTTAATGTAGTTATATATTTATCAATGGCTGCTTCTTCTTTTTTAGATAATCCTTTTTTATCATAGTCTTCATTTTTATATAGTTCTGTAATTATTAATGAAATATTTTTATAATCATTAATTTTAGTTGGTATTAAAGTTTTTATTAATATTAAAACTATGATGATAGATATTCCGATTATTATAAACTTAGTATATTTTTTCATAATTCACCTACTCGCTTATTATCCATAATGGACCACCAGAAAATAAAGGAGGATTTTTTTGCAACCAAATTGTTTCTAAATTCCAAGCAGTTTTACTTCTAGATAAACTAGCAGGGTCTGCAACTAATATTTTCCCGTTCTCATCTAGTCCTCTTAAAACTATAAAATGAGCATTATTAGAAAAATTGCCTCTCCCCATTATAGCTACAACTAATTTTTCATTTTCTAATGCATCAATTACATCTTGCTTAGATATGTCTTTGTCATCTACTGTAAGTCCGAATTCTTCAGCCGAATCTCTTATAAATTGTCTAGTTGTTCCACCAGTTGCTTCACCACCTAATTTAGCTGCAAGTTCTGCCATTTCAGGCACATCATGATTTTCGCCAGTTAAAGTGGAAATGATGATTGCCATAGCCGCGGGTCCACAACCATGAGAATTTATAGTACCATCAGCATAACTATCATTCCTCCATTTTGAGTCTGTTTGACTATAGTAAGCGACTTTATCAATTTGACCATCATCAAAATAAATTCCTTCAAAATCATTATTAGTTACAGTTGCATCATAAGCGTCAATTGTTAAATCAGAGTTATTTGTCACATCTGTTATAGCAATATTAGGTCTCTGAGACTCTTTTATATCATTAAGTGCCCCTTGCATAATATCAACTCTTGATTGTAAAGCAGTTTTAATATCTTCATCAGCTATTGCATCAACCAAAGCTGCAGCATCAGAAACATTTTGTTGAGTTCTGTTATTTTCTGCTAGTGAAACAGCTTCTTCTGCTAATTCAACTCTAATACCGGTAATATTTTCAGAAGTTGCATTTTCATAGCAATTTGAATATTTGCTACTAGTACCGCCAACTATTCCTAGACCTAAGTCAACAATAATTGCTACAAAAAATATCAAAACAGCTGCTATTATTCGTTTTGCTGAATCAGAGAATATTTTTTTAATTTTATCTGGTCCTCCTGCAACTCCTTTAACTACATCTATCATTACAAATATAATTAAAATTACAGGAACAATTATAAACGTAATTTCTATTACAGTTTTAAAAACTGCTATAATACTCAAAAAATCAGGATTTCTACATATATCTGTCATATTTTTTCCTTTCTTACTATCCGTGAGGATGGAACTTTTTATGTTGCTCTCTTAATGTTTGATTTGATAAATTAGTATAAATTTGAGTAGTTGATAATGAACTATGCCCTAGTAACTCTTTAATACTAACTATATCAGCACCTCTATCTAATAAATGAGTAGCAAACGAATGTCTTAATGTATGAGGTGAAAAGTTTTTATTAATATTTTTTTTAATAGCGATTAATTTAAGTAAATTAAAGAAACTTTGTCTACTTAATTTGGTACCTCTATTATTTAAAAACAAACAATCAGTATTATTTTTTATTAATTTTGAACGATGATTCGAAATATATTCATTTAAGTAATAAGCCGCTATTTCACCAACAGGAATTATTCGTTCTTTACTCCCTTTACCGAGTGTTTTAATGATATTCATTTCATTATCATAAGAAGCCACTTTTAAATCAATTAGTTCGCTAACGCGTAGCCCTGTTGCATACATTAATTCAAGCATAGCTTTATCTCTGTAACTATACTCGTTAACTAAATCAATATCAAGAATTAACTTAACTTCATCATAATTTAAAACATTAGGTAAAGATGTTCCAACTTTAAAAGATTCTAAATTTTCAGTTGGATCTACATTTATATACTTTTCAATGATTAGAAATTTATAAAAACTTTTTAAAACTGATATATTTCTATTAATTGTTTTCGGCATATAATTTTTATCTTTTAAATTCTTAATATAATTTATAATATCTTTTTTTTGAATTTTATCAAAAGGAATCGTTATATGGCTTAAAAATATATTTATATCACTAATATATGAAGAAATTGTTTGCTTACTATATTTTTTATCAACTAATAAATATCTTTTAAATTCAAGTAATTGTTCCATATAATCACCAATATAATTATACTACAAAATTAAAAAAACATCAATTGATGTCTTTTAAATGTTTTTTCACAATTTTTTCTATTTTTTCAATAGTAACAGGTTTAGAAATATATTCATTAAATCCTGCCTTTTCAAATTTTTCTTGTGATTCTGCTTCAATATCAGATGTCACCACTATAACCGGTGTTTCAAAGTCTGGTATTTTTTTAAGTTCATTAAATGTTTCTATACCGTCCATTTCTGGCATCATATAATCAGTTAAAATTAAGTCATAGTTTTTGTTTTTAACTTTTTCAATTCCTTCTTTACCAGATGTCACTTCATCAATAGAGGCATTATATTTTTTTAATAACAGGCTTAAAACTTTTAAATTAGTTACATTATCATCAATCAATAACAATTGTGGGTTCTTCTTCTCATTTCCTTCAAACTGTTTTTTCAAGACCTCAATTAATTCACATCTTTCAAATGGCTTTGCTAAATAGCCATCAAATCCAAGACTTAGATACTTTTCTTCCATTCCCGAAATAGCGTTAGCAGTTAAAACAACTGTTTTTATATTGAAATCTTTTATTTTTGTAAGTGCTGCAAACGTCTCTGTTCCTGTCATTTCAGGCATCATGTCATCCATTAAAATCAAATCAAATGAAGTCCCGCTTTTTATCAACTTAATACAATCAGTACCATTATCAATTGTTGTAACAACAACATCCAGTTTTGATAATATTTTTTCCGATAATTTTAAATTTAAAGTATTGTCATCAACAACTAATATTCTTTTACCTTGAAATACAATGTTATCTTTAATAATTAAATCTTCATTAGTTCGTTTATTTAAATCTATTATTTTTTGTTTAAGATAAACAGTAAAACTGCTTCCTTCACCATATTCACTTTGAACAACTAGTTTTCCACCCATTATTTCAACCAAAGATTTGGTAATAGCAAGCCCTAAACCAGTTCCTTCAATTGTTGAGTTTTTATCTTCTTCTAAACGATCAAATTTTTCAAATAAATTATTAATTTTTTCAGTTTTAATCCCTCTTCCAGTATCACGAACCGTTATTACTAAGGAGGCATTATTATTTTCTTTAATACAACTAAGGATAAAATTTATTTCGCCATATTCTGTATATTTAATAGCATTAGTGAGAATGTTTGTAATAATTTGTTTTATTTTTCCAATATCACCATATAAAACACCTGGGATATCATCAGCTATATTTGTCGTTAATTTTATTGGTTTATCGCCGATTCTTTGCCCTAGAAGTTTAACTAACGAATCAACTTCTAGACTTAAATCATATTCTTTTTCTATAATTTCCATTTTATTAGCTTCAATCTTAGATATGTCCAATATTCCGTTAACTATTTCTAGTAATGAATTTGACGCTGAAATAACATTACTAGCATCCTTGTGGCAATCTTCAAGATTTGTTTCTTCAATAATCGCACTACTAAAACCAACAATGGCGTTTAAAGGGGTTCTAATTTCATGTGACATATTTGATAAAAAGTCAGACTTAGCTCTATTAGCTTTTTCTGCTTGGTCCTTAGCTAAATTAAGTTCCCTAATCATTTTTAAATCTGGATTTTCAATCGTAAAATACATTATTAAAGTGACAAAACAAAGAGGTAGTGACACAAAGACTACTGTCGGTAGATATATTCGCATTAATAAAGTTACAATTAATAAGAACGCTAATGTGTAAAAAGGAGCATATTTTTTCTTATCAGTTTTATTGTGATTTAAAACAATTGTGCCAATAATAGCTAAAATGTAAGTTATTATCATAATATAAATAAAATTTATAGCAGGTCCTGTAGCTGTCATAGAGTTATTATCGTTTATCAGTTCCATAGGAAGGAATTGTATTAAAACGACAACAAAGACATTGAACGAGACCATAAATTTGACAAATTTGGAATATGATTCTTTTTTTTGTTCGGTGTGTGTTATGCTATATGAATATAAGAATAATAAAGCAAACCAAAATATTATAACTGACATAGCTAATCGATTATAAATCGCTATCATACCACTCTCAGGAATAACATAATTAAGAAAAATAGTTGAAGTTTCAAATATTGATATAATAAGCCCGCTTATTATTATTAGCGAATAAATTTGGGTTTCTGAATTTCTAACTTTTTTCTTTGTAAAAAATATGACTGCTATCATAATTAATAAAGATAATCCGATAACCGGAAATTGTAAATTATACATACGTACCTCCTGTTTTAAAATGTAAAAGGAATAAATTTAATATTATCACTTTTACTACACACACTCAACCAAAAATCATTAATTTTCATTGAATTAATATTAATCTGGTATTTTTTACCCGTAATATCAAATTCATGAAAATTCTTTGGTAACCCTGTTCCTAATAATTTTATATATGCTTCTTTAATAGTCCAATTCTTTGTGAGAAAATCATTATCTAATGTATTTTGATGCTTTTTCAACTCTTCTAAACTGAACATATAAGTTATTAAATTATCATTAAATTCTTTTATTTTTTCGCAATCTACACCAATGGGTTCGCTTGAAAATCCAACAATTACTAGCCCTGATGTATGAGAAATGCTAAAATGTTTGTTCTCTATATATGGTTTTTCATACTCTGTATAATTAAGTTTTATATTAGAAGTATTTAAATGTTTTACTATCATCATATAACTTATGATACAGTTTAGTTTATCTTCAAGCTTGATATAGTTTAGATATTTTGTATATCTTTCAATTGGCATAGTATCAGCAATCTTTAATAAATGTAAATATTTTGTGTAGTCATCAATTAGACAATAATAAATCACTAGTAAGAAAATCCTTCTTGCTCTAATTGTTCCATTGTTTCGACATTAGATATACTATTTGTGGTTAAATTATTTATAAAACTGCTTAAATATCTATATACAACTTGGTGTTCTTCTGAATCGCTTTTAGCTAAAAGTAATTCAGCTCTTCTCATAAATTCCTCATCAGGTAAAACTTCAAATTTTATACCACTCTGATTTAAAAAGTCTGCTAGATTATCAACCTTAGGATCATATAAATGATAAGTGCGTTTTCTTGTAGAATTTGATAACTTCACAACCGCTTCTGCTACCTTGTCAACCGCTGCCATTTGAACCTTAATATCAAGACCTGATGCTGGGAAGATTTTAATTTCTTCTATTATTCTAACTATCATTTTAAACGCACTTGTATCTTTATTTATTTGGAATTTATTATCATAACTTCTGTTTGAAATATACCCTGTTCTGTATATACTACACGGAATTCCTACTTCTGAAAAAGAATTAATTAATTCTTCGGCTTTATATTTTGAAAGTATATATGCATCATGTGTTGGGTCTTGCCCAATATCAAGACTATCTTCCGTAAATACAGTATTTTCTCTACTTTGATTAGATACATTAATTCCAGAAATTGTTAAAGTTGATAAGTGCTCAAAACTTGCACCGCTTATGACCGCTAGTTTAAGCAAGTTATATACCCCGTCTACATTAACTTTTTTAGCATCTTCAATCGAAGAAAAGTGACTAACATTTGCTGCGCAGTTAATTATTTTACCAACGTTTGATTTAGCAAAATTATAATGGTGACTTTTCATTCCTAAACACTCTTGCCCGATGTCTCCGTTAATTATTTTAATTCTATCTTCATATTTTGAATATAAGTCGCCAAAATAAAATTCAAGTGCTGTTTTAAATTTTTCTTCATCCCTTATAATACAATAAATATCACATGTATCTGTTTTTAGTAAGTACTCTAATATATGAGAACCTAAATAACCATTAGCGCCTGTCAATAATACATTTTTATTATCGTTGTTAGAGTTTATCGGAATGTCGTAGTCATAATTTAAATCAATATTAGTATAAGATTTTTTATTTTCTAAAACTTGACACATATCAAAAACAGTCGGATTTTTAGCGAACATAGCAGGATTACAAGAACGTTTAGTAATTTGTTCAATTCTTGTCATAACATCTATCATAATGAATGATGTCCCCCCCAAAGATGTAAAAGTGTTATTAATTCCTACTGGACTTACTTTTAAAATTTCTTCCCATATTTCACAAATCTGTTTTTCTAAATCTGTAACTGGTTCGACAAAATTATCTTGTAAAATTTTCTTCAAATCAACATTAGGGAGTTTCTTTTTATCTATTTTTAAAGATGGTGTGTACGGCATTTTAGCTACTTTTACAAAAATTTGAGGAATCATATTATAAGGTATGCTTGATGCTAATTTTGTTCTTAGTTCACATTCACTTAGTTCAATTTGACTTTCATAAAAGGCACATATAAATTTGCCACTTTCGCCTTCTTGAACTTTAATAGCAGCACTAGTAATTTCAGGTAAATTACACATCGCAGCTTCTATTTCTTCAATTTCAATTCTGATTCCATTTATTTTTATCTGATTATCTTCGCGACCAATAAAATTCAATTCATTTGCAGAGTCAATGTATCCATAATCGCCTGTAAAATAACCACGCATTCCAGAAGAAGTTGTAAAAAACTTTTTCTTTGTTTCTTCTTCATTGTTAAGGTATCCCTTGGCTACACCTGTTCCAACCGCACAAATTTGCCCTATTACATTAGGTGGTAAAATTTTTTCGTTTTTATCTACTACATACACTTCAAAATTGGGAATTGGATTTCCAATAGTGGTTGTACCATCTATTTTTTTCACAGTATTAAATACTGTTGTTTCTGTTGGTCCATATGAATTATAAATGTTGGCATTTGGGCATTTTTCTTTAATCAGTTTTAAAATATCATCACCAATTAATTCGGCTCCCATAATAATATTGTTAACATTTTTATAATTATCAGTAGTTGCATTTTTTAAAAATTGTCGCATTCTAGATGGTGTTTGCATAATAGCACATTTTTCTTCTTCTCCTAGTAATGCTTCAATTAAAATTGGGCTTTGCATTTCTTCGTTAGTAGTCAAAATTAGTTTTTTATTATTCATCAAGGCCATCATAGTATTCATTAAAAACGCATCAAACGACATACTAACCAAGTTAACAACACTTTGACTCCCTTCAACAAGATAAGCATTATTTTGTGCCATATTTACAACACCTTCATCTGTCAAAACAACCAATTTTGGTTCTCCTGTCGATCCCGATGTATGTATAACACAAAATTCTTCTAACAAATCTTTTGAAGTTTCAAATTCTATATTAGTGAAGTCTACTTTTGTTACATCAACTTCTATACCTTTTGCCAGTTTATAAGAACTATTATATTTCAAAATTAAACTAGCACCTGAATCTTCTATTAATTTGGCTAATTTATCTTCTGTATATAAAGTATCATCTAAAATAAAATATGCCTTGTTAATTTTTCTAATAGCAATCAAACTAGCGATAGCGTAAACATCACGTCCGCCTACTATTGGGACTATATCAGATTTGATATCATGGTTTAATAACTCGTTAGCAATCGCGTTAGCCATTTGATTCAAAGTTTTATATGTATATGTTTTTCCATCAACTTGTAGTGCCGTGACATCTGGATTTTTTAATACATTTTGTTCAAATATTTCGACAAAATTCGCACCGATGTCAGATTTAGGAGAATTATTAAATTTATTTAAATTCACGTAGTCGGCTTCTGTAAATAAATTATAGTTATTAATACTTATATCCGGCTCTTTAATTACTTGTTTAATTAAAGAGTTCATTCTAGTTGAAATATTAGATATTTCAGATTCATCAAAGCACTCTGTTTTATAATCAAAGCTAAGTTTAAATCCTGAATTATCTCTTTCGTCAATACTTATAACTAATTCATCATTACTTGCATTCGTAAAATGCCAATCCGAAGTAACATCAATAAAATCTTGTTTGAATGTTTTCGCATTTTGATAAGATACCACTATATCAAATAACTTTCCAGAATATCCAAAATTTTCATATAAATCATTTTGTAGTTCTTGAAACGGATAAGTTTGACGCCTGAAAAGATTCATTTTTTGTTTTTTTATTTCTTCTGCTAAAGCTAAAAATGTACTTTCCTTTGAAAAATCAACTTTTAAAGGACTGGTACTTATGAACATCCCACTAATTTTTCTTTCGAGCGCGCCTGTTCGGTTCAGTACTGGTGAGCCGATTGTCACTTGTTCTGAATTAGTAACTTTATTTATATACATCATTATTATAGTTTCAAAAAATACCGCTTCTGAAATTTTATATTGATGACAAAAATTTTTAATCAGTTCAGTATCATCAGTAGAAAGATGTTCTAAATATCTTTTAGCATCAATAGAAGATGATTTTTTACATGCAATAGAAGTGTAAGTTGGGGGTTCTTTGTATTCAGCAGAAAAGGCTTCTTTATCTTTTGTAAATCGTTCACTTTCTTTATACTTAACTTCTCTATCGATTAGTGTTTTATACGATGCTTTTTCAGTATAGTCTAAGTTCTCGCCATTGCTTAACTTATAAACATTTTCCGATATTTGTTGAGAGAATAACCCAGCTGTATAAGCATCACCTATCATATGACTGATTTTCCAATAAACAGAATATTTTGCTTGACTATGTTTTACAATTTTAAAATCAGTGAGTTCATTTTCTGGTAGTTTTTTCATAGCGAATTCACTAATAAATTTTTGTTGTTGCTCATCTGTCATATCTGATATATCAAAAACTTCATGCTCTTTATATTCAAACGGAACAAATACTTGATATGTATTCCCGTCTTCTTCTACTAGTTTTATTCTATATGCATCATTTGTTGCTATAACATTATTTAAACTTTCATTAACAATATCATAGTTATAACTATAATTATTAATTACAGCTTCTCCCGCTAAATATGTAATCGGAGAATCTGGATATATTTTCGCCATATTCCATACATTTTGTTGTGGGGTTGTTAGATTATATTTTTCCATTTAATACCTCTTAATTTCTTGTTTTTAATATACTACTATATGTACTCATTATAGCATTAATATTAGCTTTTATCAATTGATTTTATTAACATTTTACAATAAAAAAAGTTAATATCTATATTTTAACTTAAATTTAGTTATTAACTATAAAACTATTTAATATCGCAATTAATTCAGCCTTTTCTAATGGTTTAGCTAAGTAGCCGTCGAATCCCTCTGCCAAGTACTTTTCTTCCATTCCAGCAATTGCATTAGCTGTCAATACAATAGTCTTTATATAAAATCCATCTATTTCTTTTAACTTTTTCAATGTTTCAGTCCCCGACATTTCAGGCATCATATCATCCATTAAAATCAAGTCAAATTTCTCACCGTTTTTTATTAGTTCCAAACAATCAAATCCGCTTTCTAAAACAGTGACATCAATATTTAACTGTTTTAATATCTTTTCTGTTATTTTTAAGTTCAGAATATTGTCATCAACTACTAAAATTCTATTATTATTAAAATTGCTAATAGCGGTTTCAACTACCGATTGTTGAATAGTTCTATTTAAATTAATTATTTTTTGTTTTAAATGCACTGTAAATTCACTACCAGTTCCATATTCGCTTTTAACAGCTATTTTACCATCTAGTAGTTCCACTAATGATTTAGTAATAGCAAGCCCTAAACCAGTTCCTTCAATAGCAGAATTTCTATCTTCTTCAAGTCGGTTAAATTTATTAAACAAGTTTTCAAGTTTTTCTTTTTTAATTCCTCTACCTGTATCTTTTACTTTTATTATCAAGTTTGAGATATTTTTATCGTTTGAACATTTTATATCAACTAATATTTCTCCCTGTTCGGTATACTTGATAGCATTAGAGACTAAGTTAGTTAATATTTGTTTTATTTTTCCTATATCGCCAAATAAAATTCCTGGAATATTATTAGTTAAAACAATGTTAATTTTAAGTTGCTTATCACTAATTCTTTGTGATAATAAATTAACTAAATTTTCTAGTTCATAAACTAAATCATATTGTTTATCAATAATTTCCATTTTGTTAGCTTCTATTTTAGAAATATCTAAAATGCCATTAACTAGTTCCAAAAGTGTGTTTGATGCACTAATAATGTTAGTGGCATCATTTTTACATTCTAAAAGTGTCTTTTCATTCATTATAGCGTTACTAAAACCGACAATAGCGTTTAAAGGTGTTCTGATTTCATGTGACATACTAGATAAGAAATCAGACTTAGCTCTATTAGCATTTTCGGCTTGTTCTTTGGCTAAATTTAATTCATTAATTAATTTTAAATCTGGATTTTCAATTGTAAAATACATAATAAATGTGACAAAAGTTAATATTAATGAAATAGCGTTAAATTCTGGTATAATTACTCTCCCAATAGCAACCATAATCATTATAAAAATAAAAACATAAATAGGATAATATTTTTTATCTTTGAAAGACACTTTTTTATTATTTTTTGTTATTAATGCTATTATTATTAAAGCTATATACATCGTTGATGCGAATAAACCTAGATTAGGCAAAGGCCCAATAGAGTTTAATATGCCGTTTTCATTAATAATAGTAACGTCTAATACCCAAGCTAGAACAAAAAGTATTCCATATATAATAGCTAATATTTTATTAATATACTTGTTTACACTTGTGTGAGAAACAGATAAAATATAAAACAAAAGAAAGTGACACCAAGTTATAATATTGATTATGTCCAATCGATTCAAAAATTCAATTAATTTCATATTCAAATCAAATATTATACAGAAGAAAATAGATGTAGTGGTTAAAGAATTTAACAACACTACTAAAACCATATATTTAAATATTTTAGTTTCTACATTACTGGCTCTTTTTTTGGAAAAGAAAACAATAACCAATAATATATTCATTACTAACGAACTACATGCTAAATAACCATTCCCCATATTTCACCTATCTAGTTTTAATCTTTCTTTTTTCTTCATAATCTGGTTGATTATGTGGTAAATCTAAAATTGCGTCAATAGTATCTTTCATAACATCTTCTACTCGAACAATATGTTTAGGTTTAAACATAAAGTAATTATTATATTCAACTGTATAATTGTACCATTCTAAGACTCTTCTTTCGGCTTCCTTTTCCCATTCTTTTATATCTAAATCAGCTCGTTTAAATATACCTCGATGTTCAAATATTTCGTATTTTAATGTCGCAACAATATCTCTATATAAATTAGCGATAGACGTTAGATCTTCGTCTCTGTCACCATATAACATAGGATCTAAATATTCATCAAATTTAATGTAATATTTTTTCATCATTTTCCCATTTACAACTTCATCATATCTTTCAATCGCAATTGGTTCGACTAAGGCATTAGTCATTTTAGCGATTTTAGCAAATCCCCAATAAATGTGTAGTGCGAGTAAAGCCGGTTCTAAATTCCATGTTCCCTCAGGACATAAATATAAATTCCCGCCGTCACCCATTCGAACGACCATTCTTTTAGCAGCCTCGAATCTATCTTTTTTTACATTTTCTGCAACGTATTCAACACCCATTAACCCTAAAACAAATCCGGAAAATGTACCTTGTAAATGTTCAAAATCTCCAACAAAAGCATAAAAATGTTCTCCAATTGCTTCTCCGAGTATTTCAGCATCAGCCTTACAAATATGTGTAGGCGCAAAAATTATAGAACGCTTTCTAATTTTATTTATCTTAATATCATCATTAGTTGTTTGAGTGAAAGAAACTTTATCATCATTTTCTTCTAACTTAATAACACCACTAATTACTTTTGATTTGTTATCAAAATTCAACTTAGTTATTTTAAATTCTTTATCATCAATTGTTTTTTGTTTTAGATTGATATATTTTTTACAATCTATATTTATCACTTCTGCTATATAGGTATCGTCACAACTCTCAATTACAACTGATTTAACGTTATCGTCTAATTCAACTATCATTGTATATCTTAATGATTCTACACTCTTCTCACTTCGTGGTTTTAAAATTTCATAAACCGAGTTATCTATATATCGATTTTTAAATTTATACGCTGTTAATAATTTTTTATAAATTTTTATTCTTTTCTCATGACTAAACTTATTATAAAATTTGTTATCTTCTTTTTTCCTTAGTTTAAAATATAAATCAAAATATTTTTCTTTTTCTTCATCTGTCATTGTACCTTGTGAATATTTATATGCTTTCTTTGCTAATCCGTTCATGAAACCCCTCACTTCTAACTCCTTTTATTTTATCACAAATATAATGATCTAGCAATATAAATTATTACTCATATATGACTATATTCCTTTCTTTTTTTTATGTTTTTTGGTAAAATATTTAAAGGTGATATTATGGAACCATTAGCGATACAACTAAGACCAAACAAACTGAATGATGTTATAGGTCAACAACATTTAGTTGGCGATAACAAGATACTGTCAAACTTAGTTAAAAACAACAAACTATTTTCTTTGATTTTATATGGGAAGCCAGGGATAGGTAAAACAACTATTGCGACTGTTTTAGTTAATGAATTAAAATTAAGTTATAAATTATTAAATGCCGTAATTGATAAAAAAGCTGATTTTGATGATGTTATAGCATTATCCAGACAAGAACAATTAGTTTTAATAGTAGATGAAATTCATAGATTAAATAAAGATAAACAAGATATTTTACTTCCTTATTTAGAAAACGGTAATATTATATTAATTGGGTTAACTACATCTAATCCATATCATAAAATAAATCCAGCCATTAGAAGTCGTTGCCAAATATTTGAACTTTTAGAATTAAGTGACGAAGACATAGAGGAAGGATTAAATAAAGCGACTCCTTATTTAAATAATATTGAAGTAGATAATGAAGCCATTAAATATATTGTTAAATTATCAGGTGGTGATTTAAGAGCTGCTTACAATTTATTAGAAATTTGTTATTACGCTTGTAATAAATTAGTTAATATTGAAAACTTAAAATCAATAAATGCGAAACCTATTTTTTTTCATGATCACGATGAAGATGGTCATTATGATGTTTTATCAGCTTTTCAAAAATCAATTAGAGGTAGCGATGTTGATGCCGCACTACACTATACTGCTAGATTGATTGAAGCTGGTGATTTAGATAGTATATATAGAAGAATGTCTGTTATTGCTTACGAAGATATAGGGCTTGCTAACCCGATGATGGGATTAAAAGTTGATGCATGTATTAATGCTTGTGAACGTTTGGGGTTACCAGAAGCAAGAATCCCCCTAGCTCAAACTATAATCGAACTAGCATTATCTCCTAAATCTAATTCAGCATATAGTGCGCTTGATTTAGCAATTAATGATATAAGAAGAGGCAACACAGGTAATGTCCCTACTCATATAAAAACCAATTCTAAAACTTATTTATACCCTCATAATTATAAAAACAGTTATGTCAAACAGCAGTACTTACCGGATAAATTAAAAAACAGAAAATATTATAATCCTAAATTAAATAATAATGAACAAATGTATAAAAAAATACAAGATAAACTTAAACAGTAGATCTTGTATTTTTATTAACTAACAACTTTTCTTGACTCTATTTCAGCCATTTTAATTAATATTTCTGAATTGTTTTCCTCAGTCATACTAGTATACCCTAATTCTCTTAAAGCTTGTGCTTTTAATGTTTTAAGTTCAACTGTACGACTTAATTTTTCTTCTTTTTTTTGTTCAATTCCTGCTACAAACTTTTCTCTTGAAGCAGCTATTTTATTAATAGATGGAATCTCACTATTATATAAATTAAATGCACTGAACATTATACCTTCAAACCTAAATTGCTGTTTTTCATCAAAAGCAAACTCTTCTGGTTCTGCAAAACCTGTTGCTTTTGATATATAACCTAACATATAGTTTAACTCTGGCGAGGAATCAACTGATTGTAACAAATGATATAAATATAAAACAGTATTATATCCTTTGGTTGTTGTTACTTTTTCTTTTAATAATTCGCTCATATCCTGCACTAATGCTTTTTCTTTTTTGTTTAAATTAGAAAAATCATTACATTCTTCAATAACAGTATCATTTAGTTTTTCATCTATTGTATATATATAATCAGTATCAACCTTAATTGTGGCAATTTCTTCCGGTGTTTTAACACCTAATAAATTTAATAATAATAGTTTTTTATCTTTTGGCCATTTGTTAATACTTTCTAATTCTAAATAGTTGTATATCATTTGTCTTGATACTCCTAAAAATTTAGCAAGTCTAACTTTTGATATTCCAACTTCTTTTAATACTTCGTTTAATTTATCTATCACGTTAATTCCTCCTATTATCATTTTATCACAATACTGTCAATTGTCAAGTGTAAATAAAAAGTATATTAGACATACCATATTTTTTCATTGTCTTTATATACTTCTTTAATTATCCCGCTACCTAAACACTCGTCACCTTTATAAAAAACACAGGCTTGTCCAGGTGTGACAGCTTTAATTCCTTGTTTATAAATTACTTTAATATCCTCACCAATATATTCCAATACAACATCATTGTCTGGTTGGCGATATCTAAATTTTGCTGAACATTCAATAGGTTTGTCTTCTGTTAACCAATTAATGTTATCTATAATACAGCTATCAGAAACTAAGTACTTATTTTCTTCACCTTTTGACACATATAATAAATTTTCATCCATATTTTTACCAACAACAAATAATCTTGCATCAGTCCCGATGTTAAGCCCTCTTCTTTGACCAATTGTATAATACATAAGACCTACGTGCTTACCGTAAATTTCGTTAGTTTCAATATCAACAATATTTCCTTCTTTATTAGGAAGATAGTTTTTTAAAAAATCTTTAAAATTTCTCTCACCAATAAAACAAATTCCCGTTGAATCTTTTTTAGTAGCAGTTTCTAATTCATATTGTTTTGCTATTTTCCTAACGTCTTCTTTTTTTAATTCACCAACTGGAAACAAAACATTTTTTAATTGATTGTTAGATATTTGAGACAGAAAATAAGTTTGATCCTTATTTTCATCTAATCCTTTATACAATCTTCCTTCTTCCGTTCTTGCATAATGACCTGTCGCAATAAAATCAGCATTTAGTTTAACAGCTTCTTTAACAAACATATCAAATTTTATATATTTATTACACATAATATCAGGGTTAGGAGTTCTTCCTTTTTTTAATTCATCTAAAAAATAAGTAAATACATAATCCCAATATTCTTTAACAAAATCTACCCTTTTTAAAGGGATATCTAATCTTTGACATACTTTTAAAGCATCGTTATAATCTTCTTCTTGACTACATATTTCATTATTTAAAGTAGGGTTCCCTAAAATATCATTATTAAGCGATGAATCCCAATTCCTCATAAATAACCCAATTACATTATATCCTTGATTTTTAAGTAGTATAGCAGCTACGCTACTATCTACCCCACCAGACATTCCGACAACAACTGTTTTCATAAAATCACCTCCATAGATTATAACATAATATTGTTAATAAAAAAACACTTATATTGTTCAATAAATTGATTAAATCATTGGTAACAAAATTAATGCCTTTAATATGCTTTGTATTTTGATTGCAATGAACCTTTTGTTCAGTTATTTTTTTACATTTTAGACACTTATATTTTACTTGAATTAAAGAACCTAGTACACTATCAATTAAAGAACCAATAAAACCAAACATCGTTATGAATAATAAATAATCAAAATTAGTAAACAAACTATATATTAAAGCTATAATAAATGCACCAACTAAACTAGCGACTAATCCTAGTAAACTAACCCCACCAGACATACCCTTAACAATTTTCTTTAAAGTTAAAACATCATAAGCGTTTTTAGAAAATATCCCTATTTCAGAAGCTAAACTATCAGCCAGTGAGGATGCCATTACAGAAGCGTAAACAACTAAATACATAGAATTAGAAGAAAATTCAAATAAGATAATAGCGATAGTCCCAACTAAAACATTAGCCAATATTTGAATGTAATCCCGAGATTTTTTCTTAACATGAATATCTTCAATTATTGCTAGACGCTGCGCATTTTTATATGTTCCGGCTAAAACGGTTATCAAAAAAGTAGCGACTAAAATAATATAACTCACTATTCCACCGTAATAAGTTATAATAAAACATAGTATAATAGCTACTACATTAGCTGATGTTGTTAATGATTTTTTTAAATATGCAACATAACCTAATAATAAACTTAATAATAATTCAATCATAATTCACCTTAGTAAGAATGAAACTATAAAAATACCAACTGGTAAAATTATGTTGTCATATCCTTTTTTTCCTATTAGTTCTAGTACTGTTGCCACTAAGGCGATTACTACTGCATTAACTAAATTATAATTAAACATAGCTAATATTATTATCGAAATAACAAACACAGTTAATGCCCCAATTATTGTTTTATTATTTATAATTACATTTGATTTAATATATTTACCAGTTATGGCCGCTAGTCCATCACCAAAAGCCATAATAAATAAAGATACACCATAAGAAATTAAAAAATCATTATTTATATATGTAACCAAACTCATTATAACCATACTAAGAGGATATAATATAGTACCATATGAATCTTTAACATCTCGTTCCATCCCTTTAAATATGTTTTTATTATAAGATATTATATTTAATATAAAAAACGTAAAAGGCAATATAACTAGATGGATCGTAAACTCAAAGTAATAAATCATAATAAACCAAGTTAATGATACAAAGATATGAACTAATTTTCTAGATATTTCTTTATTGCAATTTTTTTTTGATAACAAACTTGTTATAAATAAAATTAAAAATATATACACATATGAAAATAAATAACCTAATATAATATTCATAAAATCACTTCCTTAAAGAAAAAATGCAATTTAATTTGCATTTATAGTTAAAGTACCACTTGTTGGCATAATTTGAATATGAGTAATACCATCATTAACATCAATTTCTGTTCCATCTAAGTAAGTATAAACAGTTTTAGCAGTCGCTGATGCTTTTGACCACTTTATTGGAATAGAATATCCATTTGATATCAAAGTTCCTTCCCCAGATCCAATATTATCAATATCTTGTCTACCATAACTATCAATTGAATAATTTCTCACTTCATAAACAATAATGTTTTTTGCTACAACAGGATCTTTTGTTACATAATCTACGCTTGCTGTTCCATTACTATATTTTTCATATTGCATAGTTTCTTCATTGTATTTAAATTCATTTGTTTGATAACTTGAATATTTAATTGAAACATTAGTCGCTGCAACTGCTTGCTCCATTTCATTTATTTTTGTATCTTCAATACTATAATTAAGTAATGGTTCGACAGTTGTTGTCATATCATGTTTATAAACACTAGATGCTTTTGTAACTAAATTTTCATAATCTGTAAATAATGTGTGTTCATAAGAAGTATCAATCTCTTTATCTCGCCATCCATATTTGTAATCATCAATTTCAATGTTATCAATGCCCTCACTAGCAATTTGGCTTTTAGCTTGCGGACTCCATCCGTGATGTCCATACATAGCGCCGTTCTCACTGTTATAATCCAAGTAATAATGCCTAGCACTTCTAATTGGACCTATTTTTGTTGCATCGGAATCTTTATATAACGCTAACATTCTAGTGATTCCGCCTTCAACAACTATCTCATAAACTAAATAGGCATCGTTTAATCCAGCTTGATATGGTTGGGCCGATTTATGATTATTAATCATAACTGATATAGGCCTCGTATTAGAGTCTAAATCTAAAATTTGTAATTCTTTTTCAACAACCGGTTCTTCTGGTGTGACAACTTCTGGTTCAACAGTTTCCTCTTCTTTATTGAAAAAAACAAAGTAAACTGCAACTCCAATTGCTATTAATACACCTAGTACAATAAGTATTCTATTCCATTTTAATTTCATTTATAACTCACTCCTACCTCATATTATTATAACATAATAACTTGTATAAAAAAATATATTTACTTATTTTTAATTATATTTTTTTTAATGGTGTAAATAGGTGTTATTACACCGACTATTAACCCAATTACCAACAAACCGCTAATGATATATATATTATATGTAAAATTATATTTAACTGGTTCAACTTCAACTTTTATTTCGACATTTAAATATTCTGTTATTAAATTACTAATTTGTGAAACTTTATCTTGTTCATTACTATAATTTTCAATAAACAGTCTTGTTTTTTCTTTAACTGCATTGTAATCATCAGGTAAATCTAATTCATAAATAAGCAGTAGTTCCTCTAACTCTTTAACAGGTTCATATAAAGTAGGCGCAATGCTTGAAACTTCATAAAAATTATTCATTTTTTCCAAATTATAACCTATGTCATAAATGGTATTTTCATTATATTCAAGAGCTAAAATTTCCATTCCATAAGGAAGACCATCATTAAAGCCTATTGGAATATTCATACTAGGAAAACCTGGAACAGGCGCTAAGTTAGAACCGTATGTAATTGGTTTAACAACATCAATTTCACTTATTTTTATTAATTTGTTTTGAATGGTCGGATAAATGACAGCATCAACTCCTGCATTTATAAATTGACTATTAACACTTGTTTTTGTTCTTGTTTGATAATCTAGATAACTTTGATATTCACTTGTTTGTCTGTAATCATTATTACAATAATAACCATTGTATCCTCCGATATATTGTGTATATCCCCCATTTTTTATTAAATCATCTAAACTCTTTATTTCGCTACTAGTCCCTTTTATATATTGATTAAAATCATAACACATCGTCGTTGCATCAAACTTATATTCAGCATAAAAAGTATTTATATACTTAATAGTTGCTCCTAGTTGTTCAAGGTTATTTATTTGTTCTTGCATCATTTCTCTTATATAAAAAGTAGAATTATTTAAAAGATTTGAAAACACTCCAATTGTAACACCTGTTAAATCATTAGAATAAGTATTATACACTGTATCAGTATTATCAATAATTTCTAGTATAATGGCATTATCAGAAACATATTTAGTCATTGGTCCAACTGTATCTCTAATTGCATCAAATTTAATAACTCCGCTCTCATCTATAATACTAGAACTTGGTCTTAACCCAACAATATTATTTGCTGCTGCTGGTATTCTTATAGATAGTCCTGTATCCGTCCCCAAAGCAGCCACCGCTAAATCAGCAGCAATTACAACAGCCGAACCACCAGATGAACCATACGAAGAATAATCAGTATTATAAGCATTGTAAACATACCCAAAACTACTATGTGAATCCCAGGCACTGAATGCGAATTCATCCATATTTGTTTTACCTATAAATAAGGCCCCAGCATCTCTTAATTTTTTTATGACATCCGCATCATTATAAGGATACGAATCAAGTAATCCTTCTGCGCCATTTGTTGTAGGCATACCAACAACATCAATATTATCTTTAACCATAATAGGTATACCGTGAACAAGACTTCTTCTACCAGTTTCTTTATATTCAATATCAAGTTGTCTGGCTTGTTCTATAATATCCTCATTAATACTTATGACAGCATTATATTGTTCGTTATAAGTATTAATTCTTTCTAAATAAATATTGGCAAGTTGTTCATAAGTTAAATATCCCTTATCAACATATTCTTGGATTTCAGTTATTGAAAGTTCGCTTACATCAATAACCGCTTCTGTTGCTTCTACATAAAAAGGAAACATCAGTACTAATAATAAAATGATTTTTTTCATATTATTACTCCCTTCTTTAAATTAAGTGTTTAATTATTTAATTATATCATAAATATTAAAAATAAAATTTAAAGTAGTGTAAATAAGTGTAAACGTTATTTTTGTTTAAAGAAAAAAACTGTTATTACACAGTTAATTTTCCGCTTGTTCTAACATATTAGTTATAAATATACCATAACCTTTTTCAGGATTATCAACTACAACATGAGTAACAGCCCCAATTATTAAATCATTTTGAATAATAGGTGAACCACTCATACCTTGAATAATACCACCTGTTTTATTTAATAATCTTTCATCTGTTATTTCAAAGAGTAAGTTTTTAGTCTCTCCGTCTTTAATTTTAGTTATGTTTATCTTATACGCTTCTATTTTATTTCCGTCTAATACTGTTTTAATATATGCCTCACCAGTTGTTACTTCGTCAGTTTTGGCGACTTTATACAAATTATCTGTATTAAAATCAGCTGTATAATTCCCAAATATTCCTTGGTTCGTATTTTCGAATACATTCCCAAAAACATCATCAGAATTTATTTTAGCGTTTTTCTCACCAGGCGTTCCATTGGTACTAGGAACAACATTTGTAACATCAGATGAATAGATATTGCCGTTTTCAGTTTCGAATATATTGCCAGAGTTTTTATCCAAAATTTCGTGACCTAATGCTCCGAATAACTTGGTGTTGGGATCGATAAAAGTTAATGTTCCAATTCCAGAAATATTATCTCTAACATATATTCCTGTTTTAAATGAATTATTTTCTTTTATAAGTTTTAGATTAGTAAAATTGCTAATATCATTTCTAATATAACCGATTTTTATACTGCCATTGCTATCGTTAACCATGTTTGTTAAATCATTAATATTAATTACTTCTTCATCATTAATTGTTGTAATAATATCTCCGATTAACAATCCGCTATCTTTGGCAATATAATCATCATTTACCTTGTAAAACCCCACAACCAACACACCATTCGAATTCAATCTGATTCCTATGTTTTGACCACCAGCAATTATATATTCAGAATAAGCATAAGCATTAAATGGAATAAGTAGACTAGCTACAACAAGCAAAAGAAATGTTTTTTTGATCATGCGAACACTCCTTTATGCAGACTACATAGTTAGTATGCATGAGTAATTGAAAAATATTACTAAAAAAACTAAGTTCACTTAGTTCTTTAATCATCGGTTTTTATTTACAACTACCACTTATAATGGTAAAACTGTGTTCTATCTCACTAAGATAAGCTTCAATACCAATTTCATCTATTTTTTTATTAGCAGTTTCAATATCAAATTCCATATTATCGTTTTCAACATCGATAATTTTATCATCGTAAAAAACTGTTAATTTAGTTTGATTTGATTCACAAGTTAACTTACTTGTTGTTTTATTTAAATTTATTAAAATTAAAGTTATAATAATTATTACAACTATTATTAGTATAATCCATTTTTTCATAATTATTCCTCTACAACAAAGTCTTCAATACCGTTTTCAGTAACGATTTTATTTATATTTTTTTCAATAGTTTTTAGTTGCTCATCACATTCTTTAACTAATTTCATAGCAGTTGTATATTTATTTATTGATTCTTCTAAATCACTATTATTACCTTCCAATTCAGCTATTATATTTTCTAATTTAGTTATCTTTTCTTCAAATTTCATTCTTTCACCTCTACTTTAATATTACCATCACTAAAATTTAGTGTTAAAACATCATTTTTCTTTATATCTTTAATTGACTTGATAATTTTTTCATTTTTATAAGTAATTGAATATCCTCTTTTTAAAATACTAAGAGGATTTAATATTTCTAATTTTTCTATTAAAGTATTAAATATATATGTTTTTTTCTCAATTTGATTGTTAAAGTCTATATTTAATTTAGTATATAAATCGGATAAATATTTTTTATTTTTTTCATATAAAAACATCGGATTTTTTAAAATATATGAATTTTTAATACTTTCTAACCTTAATATTTGTAAATTAAATTTTTGTTTAATTTCTTTGTTTAAATTATTATAAATTATATCTAGTTTTTGTTTTTTGTTTTCATATAAAACCAAAGGATTTTTTAAAATGTATGAATTTTTCAAACTATCAATTCTTAGTTTCTCAAAATGGTATTTTTTCAATATACTTTCATTACATCTTATTTTTAATTGATTAACTAATTTCTCTAACTCAATTAAACTAGGAACTGCCAGTTCTGCCGCTGCGGTTGGTGTGGGCGCTCTTAAATCTGCTACAAAATCAGCAATTGTAAAATCAACTTCATGACCAACTGCTGATATTATAGGGATTTTAGATTCGAATATTGCTCTTGCTACTATTTCTTCGTTAAAAGACCATAAATCTTCAATCGAACCCCCACCACGTCCAACAATTAAAACATCAATATTGTAAATATTAGCTAATTTTATATTTTTAACAATATCTGCTGCTGCATATTCTCCCTGTACTAATGAAGGAAATAATATAACTTCACATATAGGATATCTTCTTTGTATAGTCGACATGATATCTTTAATAGCCGCACCTGTTTTAGCTGTAACAACCCCAACTTTATTAGGGAACTTCGGTATTTCTTTTTTATAACTCTCTTTAAATAAACCTTCACTTTCAAGTTGCTTTTTTAACTTTTCATAAGCTATATGAAGGTTCCCTAACCCGTCTTCTTCCATTTCAGTCACATATATTTGATAATTACCAGTTGATTCATAAACACTAACTCGTCCTGTAACTAAAACTTTCATCCCTTCAACCGGTTTGAAATTTAATTTACTAGCATCTTTACTAAACATTATAGCATTAATTTTACTTGTCTCATCTTTTAAAGAAAAGTACATATGCCCAGTTGTGTGAGCTTTATAGTTTGATATTTCACCTTTTATACAAACATTTTGTAAATGAATATCCGTATCAAACTTTTTTTTTAAATACTTAGTTAAAACACCAATTGATATGTGCTTATTCATTTTCTTCCTTTTCATGATACACTTTATCTAAAATAGCATTGATCATTTTAGTAACATCCTCATCACTATATAATTTAGCTAACTCAATCGCCTCATTTATAGCTACAACTGCTGGCGTTTTGGTATATAATAATTCATAAATACCCATTCTTAAAATAGCAATATCAGTATTACCCAATCTATCTATTGTCCAATTAGTCATATATTGATTAGCCTTTTTATCTAACTCATTTTTATAAGTAGTTATACCATAAACTAATTCTTTTACAAATTCATTATCAATCTCTAAATTCTCTTTTATAACCTCATCTAAATTAAATGACATTTTTTCTTTTTCATAAATAATAACTTGGTATAAAACAGTCATTATAACTTTTCTTAATTCACTTCTTTTTTCCATAATTTCTCCTTAAAATATGGTGTCTGGAATAGGATTCGAACCTATTTCCTTTCCTTCGGAGGGAAAGATTTTATCCAATTAAACTACCCAAACAGCATATTACAATTATATCATTTTAATTACAAAAAGTACATGTTATTTATGTCGTAAATAAAAAAGTCGAATAAATCGACTTATGCATCCGGATATATATAATTAATATTAGGATAACTTGCAGCCCAAGGATTTGTATCAGGTGTTCTACCTGGTAAAATCAAAGTTTCCAAAGTCTCAGGATTAACAGACTCTGGTAAAGCGGTAAAGTAAGATGGAATCATTATCTCACGAACACTATTACCAAACGGGAAACGTCCTATTGATAATTTTGTCCCAGTATTTGGATCGACAAAAACATCGGGAATAACTAGTTTGGTGATTGGATTCTGGTCAAAAGCATAACTTTCAATAACTTTAATTCCATCTTTTAAAATCAGATCACTAATTAAGTTATTTTCAAATGCTCTTTCACCAATTGTAGTAACGGTGCTGGAAAACACAACCTCTTTAATTGCATTATTTTCAAATGCAAATGCCCCAACAGTCACTAAACCTTCTGGTAAGACAACGCTTTCTATGAGGTTATCTGCAAAAGCAGATCTTGAAAGTGATGTTACATTCTTTGAAATCTCTACACTTGTTAACAAATTTTCTTGAAAGGTATATTCACCGATAGATATAATTTGACCATCTGGCTTAGTCGGGATTTGTAATGATGTCAATTTGTTATTTTTAAAGGAACTATTACCAATACTTTCAATATTGGCAGGCAATTTTAAATATTCAATTGAATTATTTGAAAAAGCACTGACATCTATTGTTGTTAAACTATCTGGTAATACTACCGATGTTAGGTTGTTATTAGAAAAAGAGCTAATACCTACCGAAACTATATTATCTTGAAGTAAAATGCTAGTAAGTTCATCACCGCCGAAGCCAGGTCGACCAATTCCTTGTATAAGGTAGTCACCTGCTTCATTGACCGTTGTAGGTACAACTATATCTGTAAGTCCTGTGCATCCAGAAGTGGTTTTCATACTGGTAATCATATTATCGCTTATATTGAAGCACTCTATCGGTGTTTCTACTAAATCAGTAACAATGATTTTAATAGTAGCACTCGCTTCTTTTTTAGAATTTGAAACAGCTGTACATTTAACATCGTGTTCATCTTTTGTTAAGACAGATGTTTCGATGTAATCACATACTACTTCACCACCAGTATTCCCAAAATCTACATCAAAAAATGATGATACAAGTTTACTTTGTCCTTCCATTATGGTTTCCGATTCAGATTTCGGTGAAATAGTAGGATTATTATCATCTACTAATATAATCCCGCAATCATTAGAAACTAACTTACCATCTGAATATAAATTCACACATAGATTTTTACCATGATTCCCCGCTGCGCTAATAGGTGCACTGCCATCTAAATTAGGTTCACATATAGTTGTTACATCACTTAAACAATACTTATAATCGTATCCAAAACTATTTATCACCACATCTTCTGATGATTGATACCATTTAGAAAAGTCAACTATTTCTAAACTCGATAACGCTGTTATACTAGGTTTATAACTCCCTGTCACAGAATTTCCGTCGCCATCTTCAATATTACATTTAACTATTTCACTAGTATCATACTCTTTAAGATAACAATTGTTATCAATTATAACTTTTAAGTATATATCACCATTTTCTCTGATATATAAATCCCCTATTTCTGGTTTTTCACCGGTTGTGATTAAATCAGTATACACATCAATATTATCAGTTCCCGAAAATTGCAACTTGTCGCTTGTATCTAAAAAGCTGTTGGCATATAGTTGTTCTGCTCCATCAACTAATAAATAGACTTGAGAAAGATTAGCTGATTCTTGTGCCTCGTCTATCACATCTAAAATTATTGGCGTTGCTATTAAAGCAACTATTGCTAAAATTATTATGACCGCTAATAATTCAATTAAAGTAAATCCTTTTTTCATTAAAACACTCTCCTACTATAATTATTATATCAAAAAAAAGTAAAGTAGTCTACTTTAAATTTTTTCTTTTAAATCTGCTAATATCTTCATAGCTTCCATTGGTGTGATATTTAAAACATCAATTTTTTTAAGTTCTTCTTCTACCACTGATTTTTCAAATTCTAGTGGTAGTTCTTGTTGTATAATAATATCTCGTTTTTTCTCTTTATTTTCATAAATATTTAAAATTTTATCTGCTCTTTTTATTAAAGAGTCTGGTAATTTAGCTAATTTAGCAACATGAATACCATAACTTTTATCAACACTTCCTTCTTTAATTTTGTGTAAAAAGGTAATATTACCATCTTCTTCATGAGCTGAAACATGAATGTTTTTTAAACTATCTAAATTGCTTTCTAAATCAGTTAATTCGTGATAATGAGTTGAAAATAGAGTTTTACATTTTATTTTATCGTGAATGTGTTCAATGATCGCTTGGGCTAATGACATACCGTCAAAAGTAGCTGTTCCTCTTCCTAATTCATCAAATAAAACAAGTGAATTAATAGTCGCATTTGATATAGCGTTATTAGCTTCAACCATCTCAACCATAAAAGTTGATTCTCCTGACACTAGATCATCTGATGCTCCAATTCTTGTATATATTGCATCAAATACAGGAATATTAGCATCCCTACACGGGATAAAGCAACCAATTTGAGCCATTATAACAATTATTGCCAATTGTCTCATATATGTTGATTTCCCTGCCATATTAGGTCCTGTAATTAATAATAAATTAGTGTTTTCATCCATTTTAATATCATTGGGAACAAAATTACTATTAGTTAAAACTTGTTCAACAACAGGGTGCCTACTTTCTGTAATAGAAATAATTCTATCAGTATTTAAAGCCGGTCTTACAAAATTATATAAAGAAGATACACAAGCAAAAGATTGTAAACAGTCTATTTTTGATAATACCTTAGAAATATCTTGTAATTTAGGAATATAATTTTTTATTTTATCTTTAATTTCAGTAAATAAATTATACTCTATTTCAATTATTTTTTCTTCTGCATTTAAAATCAAAGCTTCTTTTTCTTTTAAAATTGGAGAAATATACCTTTCACAATTAGATAATGTTTGTCTTCTTTCGTAGCCGTATTCTTCTTTAACTAATGAAGCATTACCCTTAGATACTTCAATAAAATATCCGAAAACTTTGTTATAGCCAACTTTAAGATTTTTTATCCCTGTTCGTTCTTTTTCTTCTAATTCAAATTTAGCTACAAAATCCTTGCCATTTTTTCTAAGGTCTTTTAGTTCATCTAGTTCTTTGTTATAACCTTCTTTTATTAAATATCCTTCTTTCAAACCGACAGGAGGGTTTTCATAAATACTTGTATCTAATAAATTATATAACTCTGGCAATGTTTCTACATTAGAAAAGTTAATTGCTATTAATATTTCATTAATATTTGGTAGTACTTTTAATGAATTTTTGAGTTGTAATACATCTCTCCCATTAGCGTTCCCAAAAGCAATTTTACCTGATAATCTTTCTAAGTCATAAACTTCACTCAAGTAATTTCTTAAATCATCTGCTAAAATAAATTGTTCTAATAACGTTTCAACAACATTATACCTATAATTAATATCATCAATATTTATTAAAGGGTTTTCAATCATTTGTTTTAACATCCTGCTCCCCATAGCAGTTTTAGTTTTATCTAATAACCAAATTAAAGAAAAGTTTCTTTGTTTTAATCTTAAAGTTTCGGTTAACTCCAAATTACGTTTAGTATGAATATCCATTTTTAAATAATTTTTATTCTCAATTATTTTAACTTCTTGTAAATGAGTTAAAACTCGTAATTGTGTTTTATTTATGTATGTTAATAATAATTTAACTGTTTTTATTAAATCATTATCTTCTAAGTTATTATAAACTTCTTCATATACATTTTCAATAGTATCAACTAAGGAAACGACAACATTGAAATTTTTTTTCAATAATGTATATATATCTTTATTAAAATTAGAATCAACTATAATTTCTTTAATACCAATACTAATCACTTCACTAACTAACTTAGAATTATTATGAGGTAGTTTGCAAACATTTATTTCACCTGTTGTTACATCAGCGTATGCTAGTACATAACTATAATCAAAATCAATTACAGCACCTATATAATTATTCTCTTTTTCATTCAGTGTTTCTATATTACTATTAGTTCCACTACTAATAATTTGAACAATTCCTCTTTTAACTAAGCCTTTTACATTTTTGGCGTCTTCTAATTGTTCACAAATTCCTACTTTATAGCCTTTTTCAACTAATCTATCAATATAAGAAGTGGCAGAGTGAAAAGGAACTCCACACATCGGAATCCTTTCTTCTAATCCTGCACTTTTCCCTGTTAAAGTAAGTTCTAGTTCTTTTGAACAGGTTAATGCGTCTTCAAAGAACATTTCATAAAAATCACCTAATCTATAAAATAAAATGATTTCTTTATTTTCTAATTTAATTTCCATGTACTGTTTCATCATTGGCGTAACATTGTTGATATTTACATTTTCTAACTTCATTTAATTCACCTTTACATATTTTACCAAAAAAAATTAACCTTGTCTATTGAAAAGATGAATTGAATATGATAGTATATTTAGAAAAGGACGTGACTGATGGAAATACAAACATTAGATTTTAAAAAAACATTCGATGAGTATTTAATCTTTTTTCTTGAAAATTATAAAAAATTATCAGAAAAAGAAATATTAAAAAAACTAAGTACTCTCCCACCAAATATATTAGTAACTACATTAGCAGTTGGTTTTTATAATTATTGTTCAAAATACCAATCTCTAACATCAAGTAGGTCATTAACCCTTGTTTTCGGAAACAGAACTATACGTGCATTTAGTTTTGATCAAGTTTTAGAATTTTTAGTTGATAACCCAAAGTTTATTTTAATTCTATGTGAATCAACAAAAGACTTTATTTCTACCAATTCGAATATAATAGTTCCTGCTTGGTTAGAAAATAAGGTTTCATTTATGAAATTAAAAAAAATAAACGGAGTTTGGGATATTAATTTAACTAGCATCCTAAATATTTATTCCCATAGTCCAAATATTAATTTTGATTTATTCACGCAAAAATGGGTTCTAAAAATATTTGAATTAAAAATCAATGATTTACAAAAGGCGTTTAATATAGTTGATGAATTATATACATATACCTGTGCGTATGTAAAATACGAAATGGAAAAAGGAAATAAAACTTGTTCCTTTATGTATAGTGTTTTTCAATCATGCACCAGCCTAGAAATATTACAAAATGAAAATTTATTTAAAGATATGATTCAGCCTTTATTGGAAACTTACATTATCGGTCATGTAGATAAAGGATTAACACTTAGCGATTTAAATAATAATAGTAAAGAGTTTTAACTCTTTTTTTCATATTTTTCTATAAAAAAAATATATTTTTATAGAAAGGATGATATTAATGAACTATTACAATACACCCAATATGACTATCCCACCAGGAAATCAAGGAGTCAACCAAGTAAGCTTTCCTCTTGAACAGTCTTATATTGAAAACATATTAAGAATGAACAAAGGTAAAAAAGTTAAGGTTTATCAAACATTTCCTGATTCAAACGAATGGCGAGATAAAGTTTACGAAGGAATAATTGAAGAATCAGGACGTGATCACATAATACTTAGTGATCCTACAACAGGCATGTGGTATTTACTATATATGATATATGTAGATTATATAGAATTTTTTGAAAAAATAAATTATATTCCACAATTTCCAATTAATAATTGATTATCACAATAATATTTGATATAATTATGATGGTGAGTATATGACAACATTTCTAATTATATCATTTTTATTAATAATATTGTGTCTGTTTTTGATAATGTGTTCAAGCGTTTATAATACATTTCAAGGTTTAAGTATTAAAATTAACGAGGCAGAAGCAAATATTGATTCAACATTACGTAAAAGATATGACCTTCTTCATAAAGCAGCTAAAATATTTGAAAGTCATGACGAAAGTCAAAAAATATTGGAACAAATCACATCTTTAAAAAGTAAGAAAATATCAAATTTTGACTTAGATAGAAAGTTATATGATGCATTAGTCGAATACACAAACTACTTAGAAGTAAATAACGAATTAAAAACTAACGAAAACATTGTTAAAATTGATTATGCGTTAAATGAATCTGAACAAGAACTGATTGCATATAGAGGATACTATAATAGCATGATAACCGTATATAATAAAAAAGTCAAAAAATTTCCATCTAGTTTTTTAGCTTTGACGTTTAGATTTAAAATTAAAAACTACTACGATAACAAAGATATGACTGATGAAGACATAAATGATTTCAAACTATAAAGAGGACTAATTTTTAGTCCTCTTTTTTCTCTGTATAAATAAAATAATTACAACCAATACCCCTAACCCGATATAAAAAATATATTGTAAATAGTCATCGTTTGTTTCTAATTCTTCAACGGTTGTATATTCATCTAATTTTAAAACATATTCTCCATTTTCAGAATACAAAAATTTTTCTTTCGCATACCTCACAATATACTCAGGATTTTGTAACTTAATAATATCATTTTTCAATACATCTTTATCTTCTTCTAATTGAAGCAGTTCATTTTCTAATTCATTGCTTTCATTTGATAAACTAAAATAATCATATATATATGTTCCTAATGTTAATAAACAAGAAAAAATAGCGATAACAGATATCGTACCTAAAACAATAACTCGCCGTTTAAAATTTTTTGATACTTTCTTCATCTCTATCCTCCAAAGATATTATATCATTTTTTTAAACGTAACGCAATTTTTTTTACTAACTCTTTTATAATAAATCCTAATATTAATGCGATTATATAATATGGATGTATTATAGCATTATTTAGTTTTAATAATAAAACAAAATAAATCATAGCAAAAGTCATTAAAATTAAGAAAGTGAAAAATTTATTTAATTTTAAGCAGAAATCAATTATAAAACTCAACATTGTTCCCACTATAATTGAAACAAAAAAAGTTAATATTTGAATATTTAAACCCATCATTTGAATAACTTGTTAAAAAATCCTTCCTCTGTTTTACTTATATCTTGATATGTCATTGATATAATAACTCCTTTAATTGAAACACTACCTTGATAAGTATCTAATTTTATTATTTCTAATTCCTTCCCCTTTATTATTAATGTCCCCATAGTTGTCTCTAATAAAAATTCTTGTTCATCAAAACTATCAATTTTTTTTACACCTGTTATCATAATGTTTTTACGTTCATTAATTGTTATATTATGTGTTAAAGCTGTTAATGCATCTACCTTGTCCATATAATCCTCCTTAAAAAATTATATGACATATATAAAAAAATAGAACAATTATGTTCTATTCAGTTTTTTCGTATTCTTCTAATATAGCGTTTAAAAACATTTGACGTGTTTCAGTATTGATTGGATGCACAATATCTTTATGTTCACCACTTGCAGTTTTAATATTTGGCATCGCAATAAATAAACCTTCATTACCATCAATAATTCTTATTCCGTGAATAACGAAACAATCATCAAGAGTGACTGTTGCCTTACCTCTCATACGTGTAGTACTATCTTCGTTTTTTCGAACTGTAACCGCTGTTATTTTCATTAAAATCTCTCCCTTCAGCATGTTCCTAATCTAAGTATATACTTTTTTTAATTAATAAGCAATATATTTTATAAAACTTTACATTTTATTTATGGTGTCGCAGCAACACATGGTTTTAAATCATTGCATAAAACTCTTTTAGCTGCAACTCCCCCTAAGGCACTCTCTCTGCCATCATAAACAACTAAATCAACAACAACGCCATCTAATGAAGTAGCCTCAATTGATTCAATATTAGGTGGTACAATTAATTCTTTTAAACTGGCTGCACTTGTCAATAATTGCCCAGGCAATGCAGTTAAACCTTTACCAATTATAAATGTTTCAACTGGATTATCATAAAATGCTCGATATCCTATTGATGTTAAACTATCTGGTAACTGAACATACTTTATAGAAGAATCAGAAAAGGCATTTGCTCCAATGTTTTCAATACTATTACTTAGAATTAGCTTGCTAATGCTATTATTATGAAATGCAGTTTCACCTATTGTTTTAACGGTGTCATTAATTATTAAGTTTTCAATTTTAAAACCATCAAATGCAGATCCATTAATAACACTTGATTTGTTTCCTATCACAACCGTAGTCAAAGGTCCGGCAAATATGAAATCTTTGTCAACCACCAAATCAGTTCCTGCAATTTCCAAGTAATTTATAGCATTATTACCAAATGTTTGAGTATATAAGTCCACATCTTCACCTTTTATAATAACACTATGCAAATTATTATCATTAAAAGCTAAAGTAGAAATGGAAGTCACACTATCTGGAAAAATCACTTCCGATATTAAATTATATTGAAACGCACCTGTCGCTATTGTGGATACACTATTACCAATATCAAGTATTTTAAGGCTATTATTTCTAAATGCATAATTTCCAAT
>CAYJPP010000002.1:0-12086 GCA_964372175.1 uncultured Muribaculaceae bacterium | reverse complement strand
GCTACTGTAAAACAGCTAGTAGGTGTATAAACAACTGGATCTACTTTTATTTGTTTAGTAGCTGTTGCTGATAAACCTGAATTTGATGTTACAGTACATTTTAATTCATAAGGGGTATTAGAAGTTGCCAATCCGCTTGTTTCTTTTATATTAGTGCCATTAACAGAACAATTAATAACACCGTCTGAACCACCATAACTATATTCAAAATAATCCTCAGCTAAAAAGCTTTGTGTTGCTAAAATTGTACTAACATCAGTAGTTAGTGGATTAATAGTAGGCACTACATCATCAATAAAATAATTTTCACATTGACTATGTACCTTTGAACCATTATCAAATACATCTACACAAACATAAGTAATAGGATTAGATCCTAAAACGACTTCTTTCCCGTCACCTTCAATATCTGGTACACAAACTGAATCTGATATACAATATTTATATTCATTTCCTAAGGCACTAATTTCAATTTTATCATCAGAAGTAAACCAATCTCCGTCAGTTGTAAATACATCTACTTCATTTAAATTAGAAATATCTTGTTTAACGATATCTGATTCACCTTCTAAATCTTCTCCATTACATTTTACTATTTCTGATGTATCATATTCTTTTAAATAACATTCATCACCAATAGTAACTTTTAAATAGGTTCTACCATCACCTAAAACATAAGCTGTTCCTGATGGAGGCTTTTCACCAGTTGTATCAATCATATCATAAACATTCTCACCATCAGAATATGGTAAGTTAATTGTATTGTCTAAAAAACTATTAGCATACAATTGTTCTATTCCATCAACTAGTAAATAAGCTTGTGATAAATTAGCTGATTCACTAGCTTCATCTATCACATCTAATATTATTGGTGTTGCTATTAAAGCAACTATTGCTAATATTATAATAACTGCTAATAATTCTATTAAGGTAAATGCTTTTTTCATATATACTCCTATACTTGTTCAATATATTCTAATAAATTAAGGAACAATCTAACAAATTTTTGTTCTAATCCTTTACTGCGTAATTTTCTGATTTCTATTCTTTTTTTCTTAACTGGTATATCACTAAATATAACTTCATCTATTTTTTCTTTTAATAAAGTTTCTATTTGTAGATCATCCAAAATCGCAAATATATCATCATTAATTACCCTTGTTGCATCAATTTCTATATCTTTTCCTTTACAGTTAACTGATAATTGATTAATTGTTTTAATATTTTTAACTTCAACAATAAAATCATTACCATGCGTATAACTAATACAATCAATTTTAGTCTTATTATTATAAACTATTACATCTGTTGCTTTTTTAACATTTCTAAATACCAATTTATAATTACGGTATTCTGGAACTATACCACTTTTACCTTCTAAGGCTTTAATAATAACTGTATAGTTATTCGGCATATAATTATAGTCTATTTTTGTTAATAAATAAAAACCTTTTTTGTATAAACTTGATACACCATCATCCTCATAAAAGTCATATTGATTGCTAATACCAGGGAAAATTTGAATTTCCAAATTTTTAGGTGGATTAGTAAAATTAACATCCTCATCATTGGACATTGGTATAATACTCCCAGCTTTTGCAAATACTGGATAATTTTCATCTTTAAAAAATGATGTATATGTTTTATTACCAATAAATTTTTTACCTGTAAAAAAATCATACCATAATCCTTCTGGCATAAAGAATCTATGTACTACCCTATTCATGACATAGTCCTTTTGTTTAACAATTGGTGAAATAAATAACTGTGTACCTAAAAAGTATTCATCTTTAAAAATAGGGTCATCATACATTTCAGGATTAATGTAAAATAATGGTTTAATTAAAGGTGTTCCAAACTTGTGATAATTATATGATTCTGTATACAAATAAGGTATTAACTTATGTCTTAAAGTTAAATAATCTCTTGCTATATTAAGGGTTTTAATATTCCATCTCCATGGTTCTCTTTTATAGTATTTTCCTTTATCTGACCCAAATTTTAATATGGGAGAAAATGCGCCTAACTGAACATACCTAACATATAATTCATTATCTTCAATACCTTTAAAATAGCCTCCAATATCATGGGTATAAAAACTATTTCCTAAATTAGTCGCATTAGCGTTTAAAAATGGTATTTGTTTAAGTGAATCCCAACTAACTTTACTTTTACCCATATACAAAATTGGGTATTTGTGCTGAACCATATCAGTATAATAAGCTAAAACAATAGGTCGTCTATTATAATTTCTATTCATATCATTAAAGTGGTAGTTTTTAAGTAAAAATATTGGATAGTCATCTTTTTCAATATCTAAATAATAAAAATCAACACCCAATGAATCTAGGGGATGAATAAATAATTTTAAATAAACATCTAACCATTTGTAATCTAATACATTAAATGGGATAATTCCTTCTTCATTGATATCTAAATAGTTTTTAGCTTTATCAAAACTTTCATCTATTTCATGTAACCCTTCTGTTGGATCAATATTTAAACCAACTCTAATATTTTTCGAATGTAAATAATTAATCATATCAAAAGGTGAATGAAATAATTCTTTATTAAATGTAAAACCTGTTTTTAAATGGTTTTTTTTATCATATTTTCTAATATGCCAATCTTTATCTAATAAAGCTACTGAAATAGGTATTTCATTATAAGCAAATTCATCAACTGTCTCTTTTAATGTTTGATCATTATATGCTTCATTCTTACTCCACCAGTTTCCCAGTGCGAATCTAGGAATTAAAGCTGGATAACCAGTTAGTTTAAAATAATTATTTAAACAACTTTGAAAATCTTTATAATAAACAAATAGATATATATCAACTTGGTCATTATCTCGGTAAGTATAGGTCCCATCTGGTTCTAAAATCTCACTCTTAGAATCATCTATTGAAACAAAACCATCAAAAGAATATAAACTTTTGATTTGTTTTTTTCTATCTAAATTAATAAATGAATTATAGTTTTTGGCTTCAACGTGCCCATAATACCAATTCAAAGTTTCTCCAATATTGATTTTAAAATTTTTACTATTTTTAATAGTTTTACCTTTTTGATAATTCAAACTAAATAAAGGAGTTTTAATTTCTAAATAATTATGATCTTCTTTAACTGTAAAATCTGGTTTATTAAACTCTCTATTAGCAACTAATTTAGTTAACTTATCAGTGAATTGATTAGTCTCACTATATTCAATTCTAATTAATCCTTCTGCTAATATAGTGAAACGATAATTATTCCCACTAAACACACACTCTTGATTAACATTGTTTTTATAATTAACTTTAAAATGTTCCCCTAAGTTATACATTATATCACCCTTATATTTCTTCTATTTGCATAAAATTTGTATATTTAACTTTTTTAAATGGATACCCGCCTGTTATAATTATTTTGTCATTTTCTTGTAAATTTAAAGCACTTACTGCAAATTTCTTACTTTTTTCTATGATTGAGTCTATTGTTTTTAATTCACTTATCAACAATGGACATACACCGAAATTAAGCGCCAATGCTTTAACCGTTGAAACATTCGGACTTACTGCAACTATTGGACATGATGGCCTGAATCTACTAATTTTTCTAGCTGTATTTCCTGTTACAGTTGGAGCGAAAATCGCTTTACACTTTAAGTTATTCGCGCTAGTAGCAACACTATATGCTATACTTCCAGTTGTTGACATTTCTTCTGTTTTAGAGGCGACTTCTGATAATCTTTCATAATCAATGTCATACTCTGCTGATTTTATTACTTTTTCCATCATCTTTAAAGCCTCAATTGGATATCTTCCAATAGTTGTTTCTCCTGATAACATAACTGCATCAGTTCCATCTAAAACTGCATTAGCAACATCAGATACCTCAGCTCTTGTTGGATAAATTGTATCAGTCATATTAGATAATAACTCAGTTGCTACTATACTAACGATTCCTTCTTTGTGGCATTTAGAAATAATTTTCTTTTGAATACCTGGTATCTTTTCAATTGGTAATTCAACTCCTAAATCACCTCTGGCAATCATGACTCCATCACTTACTTTTATAATCTTATCAATTTCATCAACTGCTGATGAATTTTCAATTTTAGATATAACGCCTATGTGATCATTATCATATTCAATTAATAAATCACTAACATCTAAAACATCTTCGGCCCCTCTAACAAATGATAGCGCTAAAAAATCGACTTCGTTTTTGATAGCAAATTCAATATATTGTTTATCTCTATCATTTAAATAAGGTCTATTTAATTTCATATTGGGGATATTTATACTTTTGTAATCAGTTAAAGTACCTTCCTTAACAACTTGGCACAATAATGAATTATCGTCTTTATCTATAACTTTAAATTCTATCTTACCATCGTCTGCTTTTATTAGCTGATTTATGTTTATGTATTCACTTATATTGTAATCAATTGAAAATTTGGTATAATCACCTAAAACAGGTGACATATATATTCTTATCTTCTCACCCTTATTATAAAAAGCACTTCCTTTTTGAAACTTTCCTATTCTAATTATCGGCCCTTTTATATCTAACATAACTGCTATATTTCTTTTTAAACGATCATTTAATTCATTTATTTTAGCAATAACGTCTTTACAAAAATCAATACTGGCATGACTAGTATTAACTCTAATAACATCAACGCCGTTAACAATTAATTTTTCCAACATCTCTAAACTATTAGTTGCTGGTCCTATTGTTGCAATAACTTTTGTTTTATTCATATAAACACCCTCTTATTCTATATATATTTTATAATATTATCGTCAATAAGTCAATGCTTACAACTTTATTCTAAAATAAAAAAACTTAAAGTTTATCACCTTAAATTTTATAATTCATCTAAACAAGCCTCAAAGTCTGTTCTGTTACTTTCTACAAAAAAAGTACACTCTCCATTATCAGTAAAACCACCAGCATTTAGACAACAAGTATCATATTGGACCGAACTAACTTCATTATTGATAGAATCAATTAACAACCCAATTAATAGTGTAAATATCACAAATAAAGTTGTTGTTATAATACTAATTACTAATCCAGCAACCGCTAAACCCTTACCTTTTAAATTATGTTTTTTCACTACTTTTAAACCAATTATAGAAAAAATTAAAGCTATTATTCCTATAAAAAATAAAACTGGATTTAAAATGGATATAACCGCTAATACAAAACCAGTTATAGCTAAACCACTATATTTATTATTTTTTTTATTAACTACTACTAACTTACCACAATTTATACAAACATCCGCTTGTTCTGACATTGTAGCCCCACAACTTTGACAATATTTCATATTTCCCTCTATTCTACTATATTTCCGTCGATTACTTCAAAATTATAACCGTCTATTTTTATTGTTCCTTCTTTTATCACACCATCCCTTATTTCAATTATATCAACATCTGCTTCAATATTAACTGTAATTTCATCAATAATATTTGAAATTTTTTCATCATTATCGATCTTACCACTTTTATTAGCATCAAAACTATGACTTATATCCGTACCATTAGAACACCAATCATTGATAATTAAATCGTCTGTTTCTACATCATTCAGTGTAATTTTCAGGTCGGATAGTGCACAATAACTTTCAACACTACCTATTATTAACTGAGCTGTTGATTCTGCTGCTGATTTTCCCGCTTCATTTATAATGTCATCAACTGGTTCATCGATACCATCTAAAATTATGATTGCGCCTATAATAGCGATCAAACCTAAAATGACACCCGCAATGGCAACACCTAATCCTTTTGCTTTACTAGAAGCTATTCTTATCAATCCAATTATTGATAAAAACACTCCTACACCTGTAATAATAATAAAGTTAAAATTAAGGCCAACCAAAATCATGACAATTAAAAGCGATATTTCGTTCACTATATCCATAAATGCAAAAATAAGCAAAAATAACAATAACAAAAATGAAATCAAAGATATAACAAACCCTATTACTGCTAAGACACTAGTTTTTAAAGACTTATTTGAGTTATTCATATTATTGCTTGGTCCATTCATTAAATTGCTATTTGATCCCATAGCATTACTGACCACGCTCATGTTATTCCCGCAATGTTGACAAGCATTAGTTGTCATCGGGATTTGTTTCCCACACTTATCGCAAAAATTCATAACTTCCTCCTACTATTAAAGTATAGCATAAAAAAAAGATATTAGGCAATAATCTCTTTTAAATTTATTGATTTCTTATTTTTTAATATTTCATCAATTATATAATCTTCTAACTTGTTTTTTATAACTTTTTCTACTTTTCTAGCTCCAAAATCCTTATAACTGCACAGTTCTACTAAGGAAGAAATTATTTCTTTTTTAAGTTTTATATCAATGTTTTTAGTTTTATATTTTGCAGTTAATAAATTTAATTTAAGTGAAATTATTTTTTTAATTTCTTCTTCGTTTAATTGTTCAAATTTAATAATATTATCAATTCTATTAATAAATGGCAAACTAAATTGTTCTTTTAATTTATTTGTTAAATCGATATTTTTATTAAACCCAACGTTAATTTCGTGAAATCCAACATTAGAAGTCATAATAATTATTACATTATTAAAATAAACATCTACACCTTTTGAATCTTTAATTTTACCTTCATCTAGTATTTGATATAATAAATGAATTATGTTACCATGAGCTTTTTCTATTTCATCAAGAATTAAAACAGTATATGGATTATTTTTAATATCTTCTAAAATATTTTTATTATCCGAATACCCCACATACCCAGGAGGAGCTCCAACAATTTTAGATATACTATGAGATTCACTAAACTCTGACATATCTAATTTTATAACATTTTTCCCAACCATTAATTCTCCAAAATGTTTAGCTAACTCTGTCTTACCAACACCTGTTGGTCCAGCAAACATTAATGAATAACATTTATTATCATCTTTGTAACCTAGTTTTATTTTTTTAGCAATGTTTTTAAGTTCTGAAACAGCTTTACTTTGCCCAATAATTGCTTTATCCAATTTATTATTTAATTTAGTAAAAGCTTTTAAATCATTCACTAACTCATAAACTGGTATTTTTGTTTTTGCATGAATTATTTCAGCTAAATCACTTAATAATACTTGTTTATATTTACTTTTACAAAGAATTAGTTCTAAATTATTTACTTTATCAGTTAATTCAAATTCTTTTGTTTTATGCATTGATGCTTTTTTAAAATCATTATTCAATATGCATTGTTTTTTCAATGCCAACACTTCATTCAATTGCTTATTTAATTCGTTATATGAAATCAATTCCTTACTTTCTTTTAAACTAGTTCTTGCACACAATTCATCTAAAATATCAATAGATTTATCAGGCTGGTTTCTATTATGAATATACTTACCACTAAATTCAATTATTTTATCTATAATGTTTTCTTTAATAATTACTTTGTGGTATTGTTCATAAATAGGTTTTAATTTCATCAGTATTTCTTTGACCGTTTTATTATCAGGGGCTTCTACAAATATTTTTTGAAACCTTCTTTCAAGTGCTTTATCATTTTCAATATATTTTTTATATTCATCGATAGTAGTAGCACCAATACATTTTATTTTCCCTCTCGCTAGTGCTGGTTTAAATATGTTTGAAGCATCAATTGCGCCTTCTGCACCACCTGCTCCAACTAAGGTATGAATTTCATCAACAAATAAAATTATGTTATCATTTTCTTCAATTTCTTTTAGTATTTTTCTAATTCTTTCTTCAAATTCTCCTCTATATTTAGTCCCAGCTACCATTGAAGCTGTATCAAGAGATATTATTCTTTTGTTTTTTAAACTAGTAGGTACATTATTTTCAACGATCATCTTACTTAATTCTTCAACAATAGCTGTTTTACCAACACCAGCCTCTCCAATTAGTAACGGATTATTCTTTCCTCTTCGACATAAAATTTCTAACATCCTTTTTATTTCTTCACTTCTTCCAATAACAGGATCAAAAGTAGTTTGTTTAGTTAAGTCTTCTCCAATTTCTTCAATTAATAATTTTTTTGTTTTTCTTTTTTTAAATGTTTTTTGATTAAATTCATTATATAATTTTTCAACATTTATATCTAAACTAACAATTATCCTAACAGCAACTCCATCACCCTCATCAAGTATATTAAAAAACAGGTTAGAGATAGTAACTTCACTATTATTTTCTTTACTATCAATACAAGCATTTTCCATTATTTTTTTTAAAAGAGGTGTATATAAAAACCATTCGCTAGCTTTGCTCCCTAGTCCAACAGTTTCAATTAATTTATTTCTAAAAGCATCATATGTTAAATTATGTTTTTTCAACTTCTTAGTAACTTCATTATTTGACTTTAATATCGCTAAGAGTAAATGTTCACTACCAACATAAGGATGTTTTAAAGCACTCATCTCAACTTTCGCATTTATTAATATTTTTCTAGCTTCTTCTGTAAAATTTCCAAACATTTTTATCCTCCTTATTACTATTATATGCCATATTAATAATTTTAAATAAATATTTAAACGACAAAATAATTAAAAAAGAAGATTACTCTTCTATTTCACACTTGCTAAAATGACCCACTAACTTATCTGCCTCTTTTTTTATATAATCATAATCATTATTTTCACATGACACAACAAGCATCATTATTGCCTTTTTTGTAAATTCACCATATATTATATGAAAATTTTTTCCATCTTTTACCGCTTTACAGAACAAAAACTTTTTACCATTTACAACTTCTGTTATGCCTGAATAGATTTTGTATCCATCTAATTCAAATCGATATTCTATTGCACTAACTTGGTTTTCAAAATCTTCAAATGAATTGTGTAGAATTGTAAATAGTGCTGTACTATTTTTTTCCAATATTTCAATTTCCCCATTTGAATCACTTTTTCCAAGACTATAATTTCCAGGAAGAGTTAATTTTATTACAGCATTATCAATAACAAAACTTAAAACTGCTTTTTGTGTACTTTTATTAGTAACTTCTTTAAATCTATCAGAATTAGGATGCCCACACACCATACACATTAATTCATTTTCTTTCATGGACATTCCACATTTTTCACATTTCATATTTAATACCTAACAATTCTTTTAATTTTATGTTCACTAATATGTTTCATTAATTTATCTGCTTCTTTTTTAATATATTCATGATCATTATTTGAAGCGCTAACTTCTATTTTTAAAGTTTTTTCATCATTAAATTCAGTATATATAATATACATATTTTCGTCATCATCAACACTTTTCATAAAATAAAATTCTTTATCATTTATTGTTATCGTCTCAGTTGATAAAATCGTATCACTAAAATAATCATAAGGTAAAGTATTTTTACTTATATACTCAACATTTTTTTCAAATGAACCTGATGAAACTGTAATTTCCGCATTCATTTTTCCTTTTTGTAATTTTAACATCGGAAATATATAATTATTTATATCAGTAGTATAAGTATAAGGGAATTCTAAAACCATTCTTGTATCATTAACATCGAAGTATATTGTTTCTTTAAGGATTGTTTCAAAAGCAATTAAAAGGATTACTCCGATCACAACTAATATACCAAGTAATTTAAACAAAAACATTAATAGAAAATTTTTTCTATTGCTTATCCCACCAGATGATGGAACTATATGTTTTTCCATATTATTCGTATGACCACATATCATACACATAGTTTCGTTATTATTTAGTGGCGAACCACATTTTTCACATTTCATTTTATTCCTCCACTTTAACTAATACTTCTCTTGGTTTTGAGCCATTAGAAGGACCAATCACACCTCTTTGTTCAAGTAAATCAATAGCTCTTGCTGCTCTGTTATAACCTAATCTAAATCTTCTTTGTAGTAACGAAGCTGATGCTTTTCCTCCCGTTACAACAAATTCAACTATTTCATTATATAAAGGTTCTTCTGTCGCATCATTATTATTTGAATCATTAGATACAGGTGTATTTAAATTATAAGTTTCATCATAACTAACTTTTTGTTGTTTTATTGTAAAATCAACAACATCTTTTATTTCTTCATCTGATATAAAAGTTCCTTGAACCCTAGTTGCAACATTCTCACCTTGTGGCATAAATAACATATCACCTTTACCAAGTAACTTTTCTGCTCCTGTTGAGTCTAATATCGTTCTTGAATCAATCGAAGAAGAAACTGCAAATGAAATTCTAGACGGTATATTAGCCTTAACAACCCCTGTAATTACATCAGTAGATGGTCTTTGTGTTGCAACAATCAAATGAATACCTGCTGCTCTTGCCATTTGTGTTATACGCATAATAGATTCTTCTACTTCCTTAGCCGCAACTAACATTAAATCCGCTAACTCATCTATTATAACAACAATATAAGGCAATAACTTAGCATTGTTTTTTTTCTGTAAATAAGCATTATATCCCGCTATATTTTTAGTCCCACTACGTTCAAATAATTCATATCTATTTTCCATCTCAACAACTATTTTTTTAAGCACTTCATTAGCTTTTTTAGGTTCAGTAACAACAGGCGTTAATAAATGAGGAACACCGTTATACATAGATAATTCGACCTTTTTAGGATCAACTAAAACTAATTTTACTTCATCAGGTTTAGTTCTCATTAAAATAGAGACTAAAATACTATTAATACAAACTGATTTACCTGAACCAGTCGAACCAGCAACTAACAAATGTGGTGTTTTATTTATCTCACAAAATATCGGACTACCTTTAATATCTTTACCTAAGGTAACTAATAATTTAGAATCGTTTAAAGATTTAGGAACCGCTTCTAATATTTCTCTTATCTTAACAGCCATAATCTTTTTATTAGGTATCTCAACCCCAACTGTTTTCTTACCAGGAATAGGAGCCTGTATATTAACTGATTTAGCAGCTAAAGCTAGCGCTAATTCTTTATCTAAACCTACTATTTTACTTAGTTTAGTACCTGCTTTTATTTCTAATTCATATTGCGTAACAGCAGGACCAATATTAATAGCTGCTACCTTAGCAGATATACCAAAATCACTTAACACAGTTTGTAATATCTCAACAACATCTTTAACAGCCTCTTGGTTTTCTTTATTACTAGATTTTTGTGGCTTATCTAATAGATTTATATTAGGCAATGTATAATTTTTAACATCACTAATAATATCCTCTAACTCAATAGTCTCAATATCATCTTTTATATCATTTTTTGGTTCTTCATGGCTTATAATCTCCTCAACTGATGACACAACGATTTTATTATCAGCTTCATAAGCCTCCTCAACTTTTTTAACATCTTGTGTGATTTTAGGTGTTTTAATATTCTCAATAGCTTTATCTGTTTTTGATTTTAAATATTTTAAAACATCATGTATAGTAACACCTGTTAATATAATAACTCCAACAATTATAATTACAATACTAACAACTTGTGAACCCGTTAAACCTAAGACTTTAACAAAACTCACACTGAAAAACGCGCCTATCATTCCCCCACCAGAAATAGCTGTTCCTCCATCTAAAAATAAATTTAAATTATTGAAAGTTTCTCCAAATACCCCTGAATAAGTTATAACATTGTTGATGATTAACTGATCAATATAACCTAAATGAAACAAACTTAATGTTCCAATTAACGCAATATATAATCCAATTAGTTTAGAAGTTAAAAAGTCTACATTTTTTCTTTTTACAATCATGTAAAAACCAACAACCCCAACCATTATTTCTAAAACAGCCCATAAAGTTCCAGTTAAAAAGGCTGCAAACCCATTTATTATATTACCAGCTATTCCAAATTGACATAAACCAATAATTGCAATTAATATTAATAATAACCCCATTAATTCTACTTTTATACCATTATCTTTTTTTACTTCTTTTCTTACTTTTTTCTTTGCCATACATTCACCTTCTACTATACACATTATAACATATTTTTAATTAATAAATATAAAATAAAGAAAAAAAGTTGAAATTAATCAACTTTAATTACATAAAACCATACCATCACAATATGTAGCTGTTGTTCCTCTTAAAGTTCCAAGTGGCGCACTTCTACCTTCATATATAA
>CAYJPP010000001.1:15129-52059 GCA_964372175.1 uncultured Muribaculaceae bacterium | reverse complement strand
TAAAAAAACTATTGGAAAAAGAATATAAAAACGTTGTTAATACCGAAATTCCTAAATATGTAAATAACCAATTAGAAGAAGCTTTAAAAGAAAACTATGACTTAATTATTATAGACCGATCATTGTTTGATAGATGTATATGGATTGATAGATTGCAACTAAAAAACGGTATAACTAAACAAGAAGTCGAAAGTTATTATAAAAAATACATCCCCATAATTAAAGAAAAAATAGATTTGGTAGTAGCCACACACTGTGATTCTTTTACAGTTATGAAAAGAGATTACGAATCAAATTTATCATTAGAAAAAAGGAGCTTTTTAAGCGAAGAAAATGTTAATGAATATAATCAGTCATTAAAGAATTCTATAAACATGCTTGATGAATATTGTTATGAAGTCAAGTTATTTGAAACAACTAATTCGACTTTAAAGGAAACCGAATATAAAACTATAAATTATATATTAGATAAATTTTATGAAAAATCAATTGCTAAATTAAAAGAAATGAAATAAGTTTATTAATATAACTAGATATTCTGAAATTTAGGAACCAATGATTTATACAAACATCTTTATTATTGCATTAATACAAAATAATTACAAAATATTAATAAAATAATTTATTTATAAAAATATATATGATATAATTATGTTGGTGATTAAGATGAAAACAACAAAAAGCATAATTACTTCAAACGATGAAGTATCAAAATTAATTAAATTAGTAATTATAATAACAGTAGTTTTTGCTGTATTTTATGGAGTAACAATATTTTTAACCATAGAAGAAGAACAAGAAGTTGAAAAAACACCAGCAACTATTCAATATGATAATATATTAACATCTACTATCTTTAATAGAGTTGCAGGCGAGTATTATGTTGTATTAACAACTAGTGATGAAAATATATCAGCTATTTATTCTAGTTATATGGGTGTTTATATTGGGAAAACTGATGCTCTAAGAGTTTACTATTCTAACTTGAATAATCCGTTTAATACTAAGTATATAAGTGAAACTTCTAATATAGTTAATGATTTAAATGCATTAAAATTTAGTGGCGATACTTTAATTAAAGTAAAAGATGGTAACATTATTGAAAGTTATGAAGGTAAAGACAAAATAATCGAAAAATTAAAAGAGTTGACAAAAGAAGAAGAGTAAACTCTTTTTTCATTAGGAGGTATATATGTTGAACAAAGAACAAAAAAAAGCCGTTGAAACATTAGAAGGTCCATTACTAGTTTTAGCTGGTGCTGGTTCTGGTAAGACGAAAGTATTAACAGAAAGAGTAGCTAATCTAATAAAAAAAGGTGTTGAACCTCAAAATATACTAGCTATTACATTTACTAATAAAGCAGCTAAGGAAATGAAAGAAAGAATATTTGATTTAATATATGAAGAAGCTAAAAAAATTCAAATATCTACTTTTCACTCTTTTGGCTTAAAAATATTAAAAACACATGCTGATAAATTAGGATATTCTAAAAGTTTTACAATATTAGATGCAGATGAATCTAATAATATAATAAAAGGAATTATAAAAGATTATAATTTAGATGTGGAACCTAAACTAGCTAAAAATATTATAAGTAATAATAAGAATGCATTAATTGATGTTATTCAATATGAAAATTTTGTAACAAATAAAATTGAAGAGGATGTACATTTTGTATATGGTAAATACCAAGCCAAATTAGAACTTACAAACAATGTTGACTTCGATGATTTATTAATGCTACCTATTACGTTATTTAAAAGGTTTCCTGAAATATTAAAATATTATCAAGAGTTATATAAATATATATTAATAGACGAATACCAAGATACTAATGAAGCTCAATATTTATTAGCTAAATTAATAAGTGCTAAGTATCAAAATATTTGCGTCGTTGGAGATGACAGCCAATCAATATATTCATGGCGAGGGTCTAATTATAGAAATATTTTAAATTTTGAAAAAGATTATAAAGGTTGTAAAACTATTTTACTAGAACAAAATTATCGATCAACTAAAACTATTATTGATGCCTCAAATAGTGTTATTAAATATAATAAAAATAAAAAAGAGAAAAGCCTGTGGACAGATAATGAAGAAGGTAATAAAATAGTATATAGTAAAGTTCAAGATGAGAAAGAAGAAGCATTATATATTGTTAATAAAATAAATGAATTAGTTGATGAAGGGTATGATTATAAACAAATGGTTATCTTATATAGAACTAATGCACAATCACGAACTTTTGAAGAACAATTTCTAATAGGTAGCATTCCTTATAAACTAATCGGTTCAACTAACTTTTATTCAAGAAAAGAAATAAAAGATATCTTAGCATATTTAAAACTCATATATAATAAAGATGATGATACTAGTTTAATCAGGGTTATAAATACACCTAAACGAAAAATAGGTAAAACAACTATCGATAAATTAAAAGAAAAAGCTAATAATTTAAATTGTTCGTTATATGATGCGATAGATAGTGGGAAAGAATTAGAATTTAAAAAGATAATTGATAATTTTATCTTAGAAAAAGATAATATATTGTTAACTCAATTAGTAGATGACATAATAGAAAAAACGGGATTAAAAAAAGAACTAGAAGATGAATCTAGAATTGAAAATTTAGATGAATTTAAGTCTATTTGTTACCAATTTCAAGAAAATTATGGTATAATTACCCTAGAAGATTTTTTGAACGAAGTTAGTTTATTAACTGATTTAGAAAATCATAACCAAACAGATAACTTAGTTACATTAATGACTATTCATTTATCAAAAGGTTTAGAATTTGATTTTGTTTTCATAGTTGGATTAGAAGAAGGGATATTTCCGCATTTTAATTCATTTAGTGATTATGAACAATTAGAAGAAGAAAGAAGATTAATGTATGTAGCAATGACGCGAGCTAAAAAAAGATTATGGTTACTTAATACTAGTTCTAGATTAATATACGGAAATAGATCTTATAATCCGGAAAGTAGATTTATAAAAGAAATTGACTCATGTTATTTCAATGTAATCAAAAACACTAATTCAAAAATTGATGAATCAGTTGAATACCAGCTAGGTGAGAAGATATCTTTTGATTTATATGGCATAGGTATAATTGTTGGGATAGATGAGGATATGTTAACAGTTGCCTTTGAAAATAAACACGGTATAAAAAAATTAATAAAAGGACATAAAAATATTAAAAAAATATAGGAGGACTTATGGAATTTATAATGGAGTGGTTTAGTAATTTAATTAGATCAATTGAAAATTATTTTGGACAGTATGAAAGTCTTGGAGATTTCTTTTTATCTAACACTAGAAATCCCTTTTTATGGATTGGAATATTTATAGTAGGTTTAATTATATATATGTTTGTATATAATGCCTTAAAGAAGGAGCACTAAAAATGGAATTAATAAAATTGTTTAATGATATTACTAATTATTTAGATAAAGAAGTAATAGTAGAAGGTTGGATTAGAAACCATAGAAAACAAAAAGAATTTGCTTTTATTGATTTTTATGATGGGACAATATTTAAAAGTGTTCAAATTGTATATACTGATAAACTAACAAAATTTGAAGATATATTAAAGTTTAAAATAGGCTCTTCAATAAAAGTGACGGGTGTGTTACAAAAATCAATTGGTGAAGGTCAAGATTATGAAATCTTAGCTACTGATATTGAGTTATTAGGTGATTGTCCAGATGATTACCCAATTCAACCTAAAAGACATACAAGAGAATTTCTAAGAAGTGAAGCATATTTAAGGCCAAGAACTAAACTGTTTAGTGCAGTATTTAAAGTTAGAAGTATCGCCTCAATGGCCATTCATGAATATTTTCAAACTAATAACTATGTTTATTGCCATGCCCCATTAATTACCGCTAATGACGGTGAGGGAGCAGGAGAAATGTTTAATGTATCAGTTTTAGATAAAGAAAAAATAGCTAAAACAGGTAAATATAATTATGAAGATGATTTCTTTGGTAAAAAAACAGGTTTAACTGTAACAGGGCAATTAGAAGCTGAAACATTCGCAACAGCATTTAGAAAAGCATATACCTTTGGACCAACATTTAGAGCTGAAAATTCTAATACTAAAACACATGCCGCTGAATTTTGGATGATTGAACCTGAAATAGCGTTTTGTAATTTAGAAGAAAACATGGATATAATGGAAGATATGCTTAAATACATCGTTAAGTATGTTTTGGATAAAGCAACAGATGAAATGGAATTTCTAGATCAATTTGTTGAAAAAGGATTATTAGATAAATTAAATAAATTAGTTACTAGTAAATTTACAAGGATAACTCATGAAGAAGTAATAAATATTTTACTAAAAGCTGATGTTAAATTTGAATTTGAGCCTAAACAAGGTCAAGATATAGCCAAAGAACATGAAAAATATATTACTGAATATTTTAAAGGACCAGTATTTATATATAACTGGCCAAAAGACATTAAAGCATTTTATATGAAGTTAAATGCTGATAATAAAACAGTTGCGGCAGTTGACTTAGAAATACCAGGAGTTGGTGAATTAATGGGTGGCTCTGAAAGAGAAGCAGATTATGATAAACTAAAAACAAGAATGAATGAAATGAATGTACCAGAAGATGATCTAACATGGTATTTAAATTTAAGGAAATTTGGAACATGTGTTCATTCAGGCTTTGGGATGGGATTTGAAAGATTTTTAATGTATGTAACAGGGATCGATAATATAAGAGATGTGATTCCTTATCCTCGCACACCAAATAGCTGTGAATTTTAAAATAAAGACTATAAACCTTTATTTTTTTTTTATAGTATGATATTATTATAATAGAGGTTGATAAATGTGAAAAGTCGAATGGAACGATATTATAACGAAGAAGATACAAATAAAAGAACAGATAAAAATAAGAACTTATATAGAGAAATTTATGATAATAATGATTATTCCAGTGTTGAAGGGATAATTGACATAAAGCAAGATAAAACTATAAACTTAGAAAAAATAAGAGAATTAATAAATAAACAAGAAAATAAAACAGTTAAACAACCTGTTATAGAAGAAATAGAAATATTAGAAGAAAAAAACTATGATATAAATGATGTTTTAGTAAAAGCAAGGACAGAAAAACCAGATACATCTAAATATGATATGACTAAAAATACAGAAATACCAGACGGTTCGGTTGATATAGAATCAATAATAGAAAGTTTAAATGATGATGGTTTATTAGATGATTTAAAAACAGAAACAAATCTACCTAATAATGTACATGAACAATCAAAAACAGAACATGTTGATGTTGATAAATCGTTTTATACAGCTAGTTTAGGTATAAAACAAGAAGATTATGAAGATCAACCACTTAAAATAAAAGGTGATACAGCAACAAAAGTTTTAATAGGAATACTTGTTTTAGTTATATTAGTAGTAGCAGGGTTAATGGTGTTTTTATTTATGAATGGACAATTTTAAGGAGGAATTATGAAAGGATTTACATTAGTAGAATTATTAGCAGTTATAATAATATTAGCGATTATAGTTGTAATTGCAGCCCCAACATTAATCGGAGTAATTGATGAATCAAGAACAAAAGGTGAACTTCAAAGTATAGAAGGATACGCTAGGTCAGTTCAAACAGGAATTGATAATTATAGAGTTGTGGAAGGAAAAGAACCACCTTCAACTTTAACCCAAACTTGGTTAAATGAAAATGTAACATCATCAGGTGATGAAGTAATATGTAATGATGTATATTTAACAGATAGGCATGTCTTATTAAATGAGTGCAAAGTTGATAATTCGGAAACAGCACGTTGTGCGGTTGATTCAGAAGTAGTAGACTGTGACTCGCAAGGATTTAAAGACAAATTACCAACACCATAAAGGAGAAGTTTTATGAAAAAAGCATTTACATTAATAGAACTATTAGCAGTTATTATAATACTAGCAATAGTAGCACTAATAGCGACACCAATAATTTTAGATGTTATAGATGAAGCAGAAAGATCAGCTAATCTTTCACAAGCATATTTATTATTAAGTGGTGCGGAAAATTTATATACAACAAGTCAATTAACCGGAGAATTCAATGATAAATTTATCAAGGGAGACGATATATATGGTGAGATAGATACAACAGGAGAAAAGCCACCAATAGGGGAAATTACAATAACCAAAGCAGGCGAAATAGATTTTGCTGTATATATAGATGGTACGTGTTATAGAAAAGGATTAAATGATGACGTTATAACACCGACATATAATGTTGATGTAAGTACATGTACATTAGGAGGGACTCCACCAGTAGAAGAAGAATATGTAGAAGATACATTAGAAGGCGGGAAAGTAGTATTAGGAGCAGGTATGGTTCCAGTAAAAATATCATATAATGAAAATGATGCATCAGCATCAGGAATAGTAACAGTAGCAAACACTAGCGATGAATGGTATAACTATGCAAATAGTGAGTGGGCTAATGCAGTAACAGTATTAGATGGAACAGATGTCACGCCAGGAACAACAATCGATATGACAAATATAGTTCAGATGTATGTATATATACCGAGGTATAAATATAAAGTGTTTGAATCAAATACGAAAATAACAATAGATGTGGTATTCGAGTCAAAAGACTCAATAACAGGACGAGAAATAGCATTAACAAGTGCGCCAGGAGATGTTGCTGGACAATATATAACTCATCCCGCCTTTTATTACGAGGAAAATGGAACATCAGTAGAATTAGATGGAATATGGGTAGGAAAGTTTGAACAGGGAACAGGTAATAAAATAGTGCCAAATATAAACTCATTAAATAATTTAAATGTATTAAGTTTAAATACTCAAATAAGTAGTATGAATAATCAAAATGGATTAGATGATAATGTAGATGTTCATATGATAAAAAACATGGAATGGGGAGCAATACTATATCTAGCTCATTCAAATTATGGAATATGTAAAACTGGGCCAGGGGATCTGTGTAAGGCATCAAATGAAGCAACAGAAACTATTAAAGTAAAAAATAATAATTATTATTCCAATTCAAGTACTTGGGATATAGTAACAGGATGTGGAGGTAACGATGGCGCAGTAAGTGGAACATGTCCAGCAACTAACAGGTGGAATACAGACTTAGGAGTAAAAGCAAGTACAACTCATAATGTAACGGGAATATATGATATGTCAGGAGGAAGATTTGAGTATATGATGGCGGTAGGGAATGGAACAATGTCGTCAAGTGGTTTTACAAGTTTGCCAGATGGAAAATATTATGATAGTTATATACTTCCATTTGAGTCAACAGACTATACAAGAGGATTATTAGGTGATGGGACAAAGGAAATGATGCCTACCGGTAATGGCCTTTCCACATGGGATGGCGCTGCTGCTATTTTTCCAGATTCGCTTTATTCTTGGTTCATTCGAAGTGGATTTTCAAATAGTTCTGTCACAGGATTAAATGCTGGCATATTTTCTTTTGGTGGGGATACTGGAATAGCATTTCCATCAAGTTCCAGTCGTTCTGTGGTTTGGGTTTCACAGGGATAACAAAAATTAAGAAATGTATAAGGTCTACTGAAAAAAACAAAACCTTATAATAATATAAAAACAATTGATTTCAGTTGTTTTTTAGTTTATAATAAAATTGGTGGTTATATGGAAAATATAGTAGAAATAAGTAACTTAAAATTTAAATATAGAAATAAACAAATATTTGATGATTTTAATTTAAATATCAAAAAAGGTGAAGTAACAGCTATTATTGGTTTAAATGGAGCAGGTAAATCAACTTTAATGAAATTATTAATGGGTTTACTAAGGTTTAATGGTTCTATTAAAATTAATGGTAATTATTTAAAAAGAGAAACAGTAAAAAATATTAGAAAAGAAATTGGGGTTGTATTTGAAAATCCTGATAATCAATTTGTAGCTGAAACGGTTATGGATGATATTGCTTTTACTTTGGAAAATTTAAATTATAAAAAATCTGTTATAAAACAAAAAATAATAGATACAGCTAGATATATAGGGATTGAAGATATTTTAGAAAAGAATCCTCATGAATTATCAGGTGGTCAAAAACAATTAGTAGCTTTTGCTAGTGCACTTGTGCATGAGCCCAAATTATTAGTGCTAGATGAAGCTATTGCTATGATTGACCCTGGTAATAAAAACAAGATATATAATATGATACAAGACTTAAAGAAACAAGGTATGTCAATTATATTAGTTACTCATGATATTGAAGAAACTACAATAAGTGATAATATAGTTGTATTAGATGAAGGTAAAGTTGTTTTAAATGATAAAAAAGAAGAGGTTTATAAACAAGAAAAAATTATAAAAGATTTAGGTTTTGATTTACCTTTTATGATTGAACTATCAACTAGATTAATGTTTTATAATTTATTAGATGAATATGTATATGATATGGAAAAGATGGTGGATATATTATGGAAGTAAAATTTACAAACGTTTCATTTGTTTATAACGAAGATACACCTTTATCTAATGTTGCATTAAAAAATATATCAACTACTTTTGAAGAAAATAAAATTCATGGAGTTATTGGTAAATCAGGTTCAGGTAAAACAACTATGATAGAATTAATGAGTATATTATTACTTCCTAGCAAAGGGAAAATAGAAATAGGTAGTAAAGTAATAAGTAGAAGAAGAAAAATAGATAATATTAATTTATTAAGGCATAAGATAGGTTGTGTATTTCAATTTCCAGAAGAACAATTTTTCGCTAAAACAGTTAAAAAAGAAATAGAATTTGGATTAAATTTTTTTAACAAAAGTAAAGAAAGTATTGATAAACATGTTAATGATGCCTTACAAATGGTAGGATTAGATGAAAGTTATTTAGAACGAAACCCATTTTTACTAAGTTCAGGTGAAATGAGAAGGGTAGCTATCGCTTCTATATTAGCTTCTAACCCTAAAATCATTATTTTGGATGAACCAACAGTGGGACTAGATAATAAAAATAAAGAAAATTTAGTTAAAATAATAAGATTACTAAAAACAAGATACAATAAAACAATTATTATAGTTAGTCATGATTCTGACTTAATTCATAAAATAAGTGACAATGTGGTTGTTATGCATAAAGGTGAAATAGTTTTAACAGGATCTAAATATGATGTATTTACATCAGATAAATTAGAAGAATATGAATTAAAAGTACCAAAAATTATTGAATTTGAAAAACTAGTATTAAAGAAAAAAAACGTCAAACTAGGATATAGAGATGATATTAATGATTTAATGAAGGATGTGTATAGATGTGTCAAATAAAGTAATGATAGGAAGATATTTTCCAGTAAAATCTTTAATTCACAGGATGAATCCCTTAGCTAAAATAATATGTACATTTTTATTTATTGCTGTTTGTTTTTTAGCTAATACATTAAGATTTAATTTAGTAACTTCAATTTTATTAATTTTAATAATTTTATCTACTAATATACCTGTTAAGTTATATTTAAAAATGATTTTATCACTTAGATGGTTTATATTAGCGATTATTTTAATTCATTTACCATTTACTTTAAATATAGAATTAATAACTATTAATGTTATAAGAGCGATATATATTGTTTTATATTCATCAGTTTTAACCTTAACTACACCTCCAAGTGAATTAAATCACGGCTTAACTATATTCTTTGCCCCTTTAAAACTAATTAGAGTAAACGTTAATCAATTAGCGTTATCAATGACACTAGCTTTAAGATTTATACCTGGAACAATGGATACAGTTAGTAGAATAATGAAAACCCAAGCAAGTAGAGGTATTGATTATAAAAACTCTAATTTAAAAGGAAAGTTAGTAGCTATGAAAGCAGTTTTAGTACCAATGTTTTCACTAACTTTTAAAAGAGCAGATAACCTAGCTTTAAGTATGGAATCAAGGTTATATGACATATCAAGAAGAAGAGTTAATTTTAGACAAAACAAATGGAAGTTATATGATACATTTTTAATTTTATTGCATACTGGTTTGGTTGTTGTAATAGTTAGAGGATTAATATGAGATACTTAATAACGTTTAGTTATGATGGTTCTTCTTATAATGGATATCAAAAACAATTAAAAGGTAAAACAGTCCAAAATGAGATAGAAGCAGTTTTAAAAAAAATAACTACAACTGATATAAGTATTCATGCATCTGGAAGAACAGATGCTGGTGTGCATGCTTTAAATCAAAAAGCACATTTTGATTTAGAAAAAAAAATACCTATTAACAAATTAAAACAATCTTTAAATAGTTTATTACCAAAAGACATTTATATTAAAGAAGTTGAAGAAGTTGATAAAGACTTTCATGCTAGATTTAATGTAAAAGCTAAGGAGTATATTTATAAAATTAATATGGGAGAATATAATCCTATTGAAAGAAAATATATATATCAACACAATAAAAGGTTAGATATTATAGAAATTGAACGAGGCTTAAAACAATTAGAAGGTACAAAAGATTTTAAAGCATTTGCTAAAACGGATGAAGAAAAAGACTGTGTCAGAACAATTGTTCAAACAAATATTATTAGGAATTTAAAAAATGTTAATGAACTAACACTAGTGTTTTTGGGAACAGGATTTTTAAGGTATCAAGTTAGAAATATGGTAGGTACTTTAATTGAGATTGGTGAAGGTAAAAGAAAGAGTGAAGAAGTTTTAGATATAATTGAATCAAAAGATAGAACAAAGGCCGGAATAACTGCGCCGCCAGAAGGATTATATTTAAAAAATGTTTTCTATATGTGATTATGAGAAGAAATATTGATGCAAGCGAATTTTATTTATATGAAGCCTTAGGTAAACAAAAGAAGGAATGGGTTGTTTTAGATAATGAGTTATACTTATTTAAAATTGCTACAATAAGAAAAGATGGGAGTTCAGTCTATAATGATGTATCTGAATGTATCGCATCAGATGTAGGGAAGCTGCTCGACATTCCAGTTGCAGAGTATAATTTATGTGTTAAAAATGGAAAAAAAGGTGTAATATCAAAAAACTTTTTAAATAATGAATCATCACCTAAACGTTATGAGTTGGTTGATGGTGTAAGTTTGATTAGGATGATTGATCCAGGTTTTAAAAATATGCAGTTACTAAATCCTGACACACACCAATTATATACTGTTTCACTACTCTTAGAATCTGTTGGAAAATATGGGTTAATTAAAGAAGCACTAGAAATGATTGTTTTTGATGCTCTAATAGCTAATAGAGATAGAAATCCATCTAATTACGGAATAATAAATGATCTTCAAACAGGAACTCATACATTCTCACCATTGTATGATAGCTGCACATCTTTTGGAATGTCAATGGGAGATGAGAGATTAGATAAATGTATTAGCCTTCGAACGCTAGAAATTAATGATGAAATGTTAAATGTTGTAATCCATAAACACATAACAAGTAAACTAACGATAGAGAGAAGCTTACAGTATAAAGAAAAAAGAACATGGGATAATCATCAAATAACTAAAATATTATCAGAAATCCACACCGAAAAAAAACAGTTAGAAGCACTAGTAGAAAAAAGAATGCTAAGTATTTCTGAATATCACAAAAGATTAAAGAATATTGAAAAAAAATATAAAAAATTCGATGTTACTACAGTTACATATCAACCATTAATTGAATATTTAACAACATTTTATCCAAACGAAATTAAAGACATAATGTCAAAAATAAAAGAAAATATAACTCTTGAAAGTATTACTGGGATACTAAATACGTATGTAGATGAAATACCAACAGAAAGGTTAATTTTTGCCGAGGAATTAGTACTTAGAAGAGCTGAATGGATGGTTAATTACTTTGAACAAAATTTTGAAATTGGAGGGAAGTCAATATGAATGAAACTATATACTTAACATGGCTTTCATATAAAGAAAACAGAACAATTCATATAGGACAATTAATAAAGACAGAAACAGGATATTTGTTTAAGTATTTTAAAGAAGCAAAACTCGCAAAAGAACACGGTTGTGTATTACCTTTTTATACAAAAACATATGATGAAGTAATTTCTTTTAATCAATTACCAAATTTCTTTACAAGGCGATTACCACTTTATATAAAAGAATATAAAAACATGGATGTATATGATGTTTTAATTAGTCTAAATATTTTTAATATACAGGATAATTTTTACTTAACAATATTACCTCAAATAGAAAAAGAACATACTAAAAAGCTATAATTAATAGAATATTAGAAACGAGGAGTTTATGAGTAAATATCAAATATTATTATTTAGTGCGACTGGAAATACTAAATATTTAGCTAATATTTTAAAAGAAAAGTTAAATTGTCAAATTGATAATAGAAAAACACCTTGTGAACACTTAATTATAATGAGTTCTATTCATGCATTTAGAATTCCTAATAATTTAATTGAAAATATAGGGAATGTCAATAAAATTAGCTTAATAATGGTAGGGTGTAATAATAGCTTTGTAAATCAAACAGCCGGATTAAAAGTGTTAAAATACGCTAAAAAGAACAATATTGAAATAGGGGTATATAAAGTTATAGCAATGCCTTTAACAATTGTTAAAAAATTTGATATAAAATATGGTAGAAAAATAATTAAACAAGCAAGTAATGAAATTGATAAAATTTCTAAGAGTATTTTAAACAATAAAAATGATAAAGTTAAAATTCCTTTTAAATCAAAAATATTTTATCATATACATGGAATTGAAAATTTTATGGTAAGATTATTTGGGTTAGAACTAAAAGCAAATAATAATTGTATATCTTGTGGGTTATGTCAAAAAACATGTCCTAGAAATAACATTAAAGTTAATAAAAAGCCGAAATTCAGTTTGAAATGTATGATGTGTATGAGTTGTATATATAATTGTCCTAAAAAAGCAATCCACCCTAGATTATCAAAATTTATTGAATTCAAAGATGGGTATAATATAAATCAGTATTTAAAAAAATAATATCAGAATACATCTGATGTTTTTGTTTGACATCATAACTATATTTAAGTATAATAAATAATCAAAAAAGGAGAAACTTATGTTAGAAGAAGATTTAAAAAATGCATATGATAGGAAGGATTATAAATATTTTCACAAAATGGCAGAAGAATATCCAGATAATAAAGAAGTACAATATCTTTTTTTAAAAATTTTAAGAAAAGAACAGCAATATGAAAGAGCAATTGAACTTGGATTAAAATATACTGATGATGAATACTTTATTTCACAAACAATTAAAACTTGTTTAAGTATACCGATGGAAAATAAAAAAAGAATATATTACTTAAAAGTCGCACAACAACTAGGATATCAATATATGCATAATTTAGTTATAAAATCACAATTAATAACCGTGTGTATAGAATTAAAAGAAATTAAGATAGCAGAAAAATTGGCACTTGAAAGTACATGTTATCTACCTATTCGTTCACAATTAATTGAACTATATGCGTCACAAGGAAATTTTAAAAAAATTTATGAAAGTAATAATCTTGAATATATTTATGAAATGGCAAAAAAGTATCCAACTTATATGAAATGGCAATACTTCTATTTAAGAATTTTAAGAGAAGCAAAGGAATATGAAAGCGCTATTGAATTTGGTTTGAAGTATGTTTCTGATGAATATTTTGTTTCAGAAATAATTAAAAACTGTTTAAGTATAACAAGTAAAAGAAAAATAGAATATTTAAAAATAGCACAACAACTAGGATATCAATATATGCATAATTTAGTTATAAAATCACAGTTAATAACAGTATGTATAGCTTTGAAAGAATTTGAAGAAGCGAAAAAGTTAGCTCTCGAAAATACCGAATATGGACCAATTCGTGCTCAGTTAATTAGAATATATATATTACAAGGTGATTTAAAAAAAGCTAAATATTATGCAAATTTAGAATTGGTGGGTGACACATTTTTAGAACTACGAGAAGAAATTGAAATAAGAGAAAAGTATATTTTAGAAAATGGACTGGCAGAAACTTCTGAGATAAAAGAATCAATAATTCTAAGTGAAATAGCAAAAAAATATCCAAATGAGTTGAAACATCAACATAGATTTTTAAAGGCCTTAAGAGAAGAAAATCAACATGAACGAGTTGTTGAATATGGATTAAAATATAACTTTGATGAACACTGTGCTTTTGAAGTAATTAAAAGTTGTTTAAGTATAACAAGTAAAAGAAAAATAGAATATTTAAAAATAGCAAAACAATTAGGATATCAACATGTACATAATTTAACTATAAAATCACAGTTAATAACAGTATGTATAGCTTTGAAGGAATTTGAAGAAGCTGAAACATTAGCACTCGAAAATACCGAATATGAACCAATTCGTGCCCGGTTAATTAGAATATATATATTACAAGGTGATTTAAAAAAAGCTAAATATTATGCAAATTTAGAATTGGTGGGTGACACATTTTTAGAACTACGAGAAGAAATTGAAATAAGAGAAAAGTATATTTTAGAAAATGGACTGGCAGAAACTTCTGAGATAAAAGAATCAATAATTCTAAGTGAAATAGCAAAAAAATATCCAAATGAGTTGAAACATCAACATAGATTTTTAAAGGCCTTAAGAGAAGAAAATCAACATGAACGAGTTGTTGAATATGGATTAAAATATAACTTTGATGAATACTCTGCTTCAGAAGTAATTAAAAGTTGTTTAAGTATAACAAGTACAAGAAAAGTAGAATATTTAAAAATAGCAAAACAATTAGGATATCAACATGTACATAATTTAGTTATAAAATCACAGTTAATAACAGTATGTAGAGCTTTGAAAGAATTTGAAGAAGCGAAAAAGTTAGCTCTCGAAAATACCGAAAATGGACCAATTCGTTCACAATTAGTTAGAATGTATATACTAGAAATTAATTTAGAAAAAGAAAAAGAGTTAAAGATGATTTTAACTGAACAAGCTGATTTAGCACTTACTGCAATTTTTGAAAAGAATATTACTATTGAACGATTAAAAAAAATATTAGACAGATTATCTTATATAAAAAAAATCATTTATTATGTAGCAGCAATTAAAACTGATGTTATAACAGATGAAAATTTTTGTAAAGAATTATTAAAATTAAAAAAACAATTAAATAGAGGTACAACTGAATATGTAATTGTTTCCAAATTACATGAAATATTATTATCTAATAAACATATTTATCGTAATAACTTTGCAGAAATGCTAAAATTAATCGATGATAAAGAAACTGAAATTGATTGCCAATTAAAATTTGTAATAAAATAATATAAAAAGGTTCTAATTGGATAAAAACTATGATATAATTAATATGCAACAAGGAGTGGGGAATACCCACTCTTTAAATTATGGAGGTTTTATGTTAGAGAAAGTCAAAGATTTAATTGAAACAAACATCAAAGAAAAAGGTTACATTTTAGATGAAGTAACTTATGAAAAAGAAGGTAGTAATTATTTTTTAAGAGTGGTTATTGATAAAGACGGTTTTATCAATATTAATGATTGTGTGGAAGCAAATAAAATTATTAGCCCATTACTAGATGACATTAAAGAATTAGATGATAATTACATTTTGGACGTTTGTTCTAAGGAGAAAGGAAGTGTATAATGGAAACGAAAAAGTTTAAACAAGCAATAGATTTATTAGTAAAAGAAAAAGGAATAGATGAAGAAACTATTTATCAAGCTATGGAATTAGCGTTAACATCTGCTTATAAGAAAAACTATAAATCTTTATCAAATGTTAGAATTGAATTTGATCGTAAAAAAAATGATATTCATGTTTACTCTTTTAAGACAGTTGTTGTCGATAAAGAGCAAGAAGCATATGAGCCGATTATATTAGTTGTTGAAGATGAGGATTCAGAAGAAGAAGGCGCTACTATTGAAATAGAAAAACCGTATATTTATGATGAAAGAATCCATATCACATTAGAAGATGCTAGAAAAGAAGTTCCAGGTATTGAAGTAGGGGAAACAATCGAAGAAGAAGTAACACCAAAAGATTTTGGTAGAGTTGCAGCTGCAACTGCTAAACAAGTTGTTATTCAAAAAATAAAAGAAGCTGAAAAAAATATTATAATTTCTGAATTTGAAAGCAAACAAGATGAATTATTATCAGGTTTAGTTGCTATGGAAGATGTAAGAAACTACTACATAGACTTAGGAAGAACACAAGGTATCTTACCTAAAACAGAGATTATTCCAGGTGAAGAAATTAAAATGGGAACAAATATAAAAGTTTATGTTACAAAAGTAGAAGCAACAACAAAAGGTCCATTAATTTTATTATCTAGAACTCATTATGGTTTTGTAAAAAGATTATTTGAACTACAAATTCCAGAAATAAACGAAGGCAAAGTATTAGTGTATAGTGTTGCCAGAGAAGCAGGCATTAGAACGAAAGTAGCTGTTTATTCAGAAATATCTAATATAGATGCAATAGGTGCATGTATAGGTGAACGAGGAATGCGTATAGCTAATATATTAAAAGAACTAAGTAAAGAAAAAATAGATATAGTTGAATACAATACAGATAAACAAAAATTTATTGAAAGTGCTTTAAGCCCAGCTAAAAATTTAACAATTTTAGTAACAGATGATAAAGAAGCACTAGTTATTGCAGATGACGACAATCTTTCATTAGCGATTGGGAAAAAAGGAATAAACGTTAAACTTGCTTCCAGATTAACTAAATTAAAAATAGATGTTAAAAGTAGACAACAAGCAAGTGAAATGGGAATTAATATAAAATGAAAAAAGTCCCTTTAAGAACTTGTGTTATAACAAGAGAAAAATTGCCAAAGCAAGAATTAATTAGAATAGTGAAAAATAATCAAAGCGAAGTGTTTATCGATACAACTGGGAAGCAAAATGGACGAGGCGTATATTTGAAAAAAGATATAGAAGTGTATAAAAAAGCTAAAAAAAACAAAGTATTAAATAAAATGTTAGAAACTGAGGTAGATGATTCATTATTTGATGATTTAGAAAAAATATAGGAGGTGTTTTATATGATGAGTGTATTAGATTACGCAATTGATGTAAATAAAACAGCAGCGGAAATATTGAAAAAATGTGAACAATTAGGAATAAATGTTACAAATGAAAATGATATGTTAGACGACGAAGCAATAACTATGCTAGATGGCGCGACATATGAAGAAATGGATGAAATTGTAGAAGAGATAATTGAAACAACCAATATTAAAGTTGATGATACGGTTAAAAAACAAAAACTAAAAAAACAAGATAAAACAAATGTTAAAAAAGAATTTGCTAAACAAAAAAAGCAAATGTATAAGAATAAAGAAAAATTAATTAGTAATACATCACAAACAAATGATAAAGTTGTATTATATAAAGAAAATATGAGTATCGGTGAATTAGCAATCGAACTTGGTGTTAATAGTAGTGAATTAGTAAAAAAACTATTTGGTTTAGGAGTTATGGCAACTATTAATAATGCAATTTCTTTTGAAAATGCGGAAATATTAGTTTTAGATTATAACAAAGAATTAAAAAAAGAAGAAACAGCAGATGTTACTAATTTTGAAGAATTTGAAGTTGTTGATAATGAAGAGCAATTGGTTAAAAGAGCGCCAGTTGTAACAATTATGGGACATGTTGATCACGGTAAAACAACTTTACTAGATTATATTAGAAAAGCAAATGTCGCATCAGGTGAAGCAGGTGGAATAACACAAGCTATATCTGCTTATCAAGTGAAAGTTAATGAAGATTATATAACTTTTATCGATACTCCAGGACATGCAGCATTTACTGAAATGCGTGCTAGAGGAGCTTCAATAACTGATATAGTTATAATTATTGTTGCAGCTGACGATGGCGTAATGCCACAAACAGAAGAAGTAATTGACCATGCTAAAGCAGCAGGTGTACCAATTATTGTTGCAATAAATAAAATAGATAAACCAGCAGCTAATGTTGAGCGCGTCTTAACTCAACTAGTAGAAAAAGGTTTAACTCCTGAATCATGGGGAGGTGACACATTAGTATCTGAAATATCAGCTGCTAATGGTACAGGAATAGATGGTTTATTAGAAAATATACTATTAATAGCTGAGATGAACAGTTATAAAGCAAATCCTAACAGATATGCGCTTGGAACTGTAATAGAATCAAGATTAGATAAACATTTAGGTCCTATTGTAACTGTATTAGTTCAAAATGGTACTTTGCGTCTAGGTGATCCAATAGTTGTAGGAACAGCTTTTGGGAAAATTAGAACTTTAAAAAATGACAATAATCGCGATTTGACAGAAACAAATTTATCGCAACCGGTTGAAATAACAGGTCTAAATGATGTTCCAAAAGCAGGTGATAAATTCATGGCTTTCGAAACAGAAAAACAAGCAAGATCAATTGGAGAACAAAGAAAAAATCAATCAAAACTAAAAGAGCATACAAGTGGAGCAGTTACACTTGAAGATTTATTTGCTAAAATAGGTGATGGAAGTAAAGAAATAAGCGTTTTAATTAAAGCGGATGTTAATGGTAGCTGTGAAGCAATTAAAAATTCAGTTGAAAAAATAGAAGTTGATGGAATCAAAGTTAAGATTATTAGAAGTGGTGTAGGTGCTATAAAAGAATCGGATGTTGTTTTAGCAAAAGCATCAAACGCTATTGTAATAGGATTTAATGTTAGGCCAACTGCAAGTATAAAAGATTACGCTAGAGAACAAGGCATTGATATTAGATGTTATAATATTATCTACAAAATAGTTGAAGAAATAGAAGCGGCTATGAAAGGGTTATTAGACCCAGTGTTTGAAGAAAAAGTTACAGGAACAGCAGAAGTTAGACAACTATTTAAATTTTCAAAAGTTGGAATTATTGCCGGTTCATATATAACTGATGGAATTATTAAAAAATCTTCAAAAGCAAGAATTATTAGAGATGGTATTGTTATATACGATGGTTCAATTAATTCTATTCAAAGAGAAAAAGATACAGTTAAAGAAGTTAAAAAAGGTCTTGAATGTGGTATAACTATTGAAAATTATAGTGATATTAAAGAAGGCGATATAATAGAAGCGTATGAAATGATCGAAGTTAAGTAATTAACTTCTTTAATTTGATCAAATTTTAAAATGCATCATAATATTTGTCGACAATCTGACATGCAATCGCATGTTTTTTAATTCTATAATATACAATAATTTATATTTATGGTATAATGGTTATAGAAAAGAGTGATAATATGAGTGTTAAAACAGAAAGAATTGCTAGTAATATAGTAAAAGAATTGAGTTATATCTTAACGTTTGAAATAAAAGATAAAGATATAAAATTCGTAACCGTAACGGATTGCAAATTAGCGCCTGATTTATCTTATGCAAAAATATACATAACAGTATTTGAAACAGATAAAATAGATTCAACATTAAAAGCATTAAAAGATGCAAGAGGATTTATTAAAAATGAACTTGTTAAACGAGTTAATATGCACCATGTTCCAGAATTAGAATTCGTTTATGATGAGTCAATTGAATATGGGAAAAAAATAGAAGATATAATCGAAAATATAAAAACTCAAGATTAATTGGGTTTTTATTTTATAATTTATAAAATTATGATATAATGAAGATGGTGATACTAATGAATATATCTTTAAAATTCCCAACGATTGATGACAAAGAAGCTTGGTTAGATTATGTTGAAGAATATAAAAAAACAAATCCAGAAAGTTCCTTAGCAGGTTTTCTTAAAACATATGACTATGAACTATGGTTGAATAATGTTATAGATGAACACAACGGTGTTGTTAAACAAGGAAGGGTAGCAGCTAGTGTTTATTTTATAATGGAAGGAACAAACATAATAGGACATATATCAATACGGCATAACTTATTAACAGAAGAGTTAATTAAATATGGTGGGCATATTGGTTATGGGATTAGGCCTAGTAAGAGAAATAAAGGGTATGGTAAAGAAACTTTGAAACTAGGGTTATTAAAATGTCAAGATTTAGCTATCGATAAAGTAATGCTTGCTTGTAAGAGTAATAATCTCAGTATGATTAAAATAATTGAAGAAAATGATGCTGTGTTTGATGAAGAAGTGCATGTAGCTGATGAAAAATCAAACTATAAAAAGTATTGGAAACAGCTAGGGAAATAATGGGAAATATTACCCAAACGCGGGAAATAATAGGGAAATAAAATGAATTTGAAGTCAAAAAATGAACTTTGGTATATACAGGAAATATACTTGGAAAATAAAAAGGTAGAAGAAATATTTAAAGAAAAGTATTCTAATACAGAAAATAACTACTTTGAAAAGACTTGTTTAGCTTTGCTTGTTGAAATTGGTGAGTTTGCAAATGAAACAAAATGTTTTAAATATTGGTCTGTCAAAAAACCAGAATATGAAAAGATTATTGAGGAACTTTCTGACTGTATTATACTTGTATTGACCCTTTTTGAACATTTTAAAATTGATGTAATGAAATTGAAAAAAATAGAATTTGAAACAGATATTATAGAAAGTTTTATTCAATTATTTAATAAAAGTTCACAGTTAATTCATGATATTGATGGCGACAATTTAGTCACCACATTAATGTACTTATTACACATAAAGGAGATTTTGGGCATTTCTGATGAAAAACTAGTAATTAGTTGTTTTAATAAGCTGATTATAGTTAAAGATAGACTAAATACAAATTATTAGGAGGAAAATTATGAAATTATTTGAAGATTTAAAATATAGAGGTTTAATTAAAGATATTACTAGTCCTGAACTAGGCGAAAAATTAAATAAAGGTGGTTTAACCTTTTATATTGGGACTGATCCAACGGCTGACAGTCTTCATTTAGGGCATCTATCAAGTTTTTTAATATCTAAAAGATTAAAAGATGCTGGGCACAATCCTATTATATTAGTAGGAGGGGCTACTGGGTTGATCGGTGATCCTAGACCAACTGTCGAAAGAACAATGATTACAAGAGAAGAATTAACCAAAAATATTACTGGATTAAAAAAACAAGTTGAAAAATTGTTTGGATTTCAAATTGTTGATAATTATGACTGGTCAAAAGATATTAACTTCATTGACTATTTAAGAGATTATGGGAAATATTTTAGTGTTAATTACATGCTTGACAAAGATATCATTAGAAGACGACTGGATACAGGGATTACATACACTGAATTTTCGTATATGATTATGCAATCACTTGATTTTTTATATTTATATGAAAATATGAATTGTACTTTACAAGTTGCAGGTTCTGATCAATGGGGTAACATTACTGCTGGAGTCGATTTGATTAGAAAAAAAACAGGTGGTGAGGCATACGGCTTTACTATGCCGTTAGTTTTAGATAAAGCGGGAAATAAGTTTGGGAAATCAGAGGGAAATGCTTTATGGCTAGATATTAATAAAACTAGTAGTTATGAAATGTATCAATACTTAATAAATACGGATGATGAAATGGTTATTCATTATTTGAAGGTGTTTTCTTTCTTGTCAAAAGAAGAAATTGATAAACTAGAGCTAAGTGTTAAAGAAAAACCAGAATTAAGAGAAGCGGCTAAAGAGTTTGCCAAAGCCGTAATAACTTTTGTTCATGGTGAGGAAGAATATTTAAAAGCGGTTAGAATTAGTGAATCATTATTTAATGAAGATATTACTAAGTTGAGTGCTGATGATATTATTAAATCTTTGACAGATGTTACAACCTTTAATGTTACAACGACTAATATGGTTGACTTGTTAGTTGATAACCAAGTATGTTCATCAAAACGTGAGGCTCGCGAAATGATAACTAGTGGTGCTATTAGTGTTAATAATATTAAAATAACAGAACTAGAATATGTGCTGACTGATGAAAATTTTATCGATAATAAAGTTATAGTAATAAGAAAAGGTAAAAAGAAGTTTTATATAGGTATTAAATAAGAACTGATTAGTTCTTTTTTTTGTCTTGAATTAATGCTTTTAAACCAGATTTAGTTTGATATGCAAAACAGTATTTTTCATACCTTTATATTTACCTCTAATAAATTTATTTATTTTCAAAATCCTCAGATATTAATTTTATTTGTTTGCAAAATTTTTATTAACATTTGTATAATTATTGCCATATAAAAGGGTTATCATTATCGCTGTTAATAAATTAGAAGTTATTTCAACTTTAAAATCAATGACATTTAAAAACTGTGATATATATGATAAAGAGCATGAAACTAAGTGAAATAATTATACTGAAAGAATTTATAAGAAGTGTACTAGTCTTTGTAAATGAAATTTTGGATAAATTTATTTAATTAAAATAGTTTATGGTTTTTAATTTGTATGAAAGTATGATAGTAGTGTTTGAAGTTAAACTAAAAAATAAGTGCATTTAGCATTATTGACTATTGTAACAATTAAGGGCAAATAAATTTGTTCTTTTATATTGTAAAAAGCAACTGATTTTGTTATAATGTGTTTAGAATAAAGAAGGTGTTTTATGAAAAAACTTGCTATCTTCGTACTTTTAATTTGTAGTATTTTAATTTTTAATATTTTAAATGATAATTCTAATTATCAGATTAGTTTAAATCAAGAAATAGCTGCGCCCAATTTAGGGACGATTTATAATTTTGGGTATACTGGTAATGTTCAATCATTTACAGCGCCAGTTAGTGGATTTTACAAGATAGAACTTTGGGGGGCCCAAGGTGGGAATAATGGTTCTTTACTTGGTGGTAGAGGAGCTTATACAGCTGGTGTTGTAGAGCTTATTAAAGGGCAAACTATATTTATCCAAGTTGGCGGCCAAGGTAAACTTGCTGGTTCGGCTAGTGTTACTGCTGGGTATAATGGCGGGCAAGAAGCAAGAGCATATTCTGGAGCTACTTATGGTGCTGGTAGTGGCGGCGCAACTGATGTTAGGTTAGTAGGCGGTGAGTGGAATAATGCAACTAGTTTACGCAGTAGAATTATGGTGGCAGGAGCAGGATCGGGGTTATCAAACTGGCAATCGCCTATTTCCAATGCCGCACCTGCTGGTGGTTTAATTGGTTATCCTGGTAGAAGTGTTAGTCATAGTGGTGATCCATTAACTAATGCAACAGGGGCTACTCAAACTGCTGGTGGAACTAGGTCTTGTGGTCTTAAATGTGGGAGTTCTGGAACATTTGGAATTGGCGGTGCAGCAGAAAGCGGACACGGAAGTGGCGGTGGAGGAGGCTACTACGGTGGTGGTGGTGGTGCTTATAACCACGGCCATGTTGGTTCCGGTTCAGGAGGATCATCGTATATTTCCGGCCATACAGGTTCAGTAGCGATTACTTCGGCTACAAACCAAGCACCTAAATCAGGTTGTACAACTGGGACTACAAATAATAATTGTTCTATTCATTATTCAGGTATGACTTTTACTGAAACTGTTATGATTGACGGTTTTGGTTATAAATGGACTAACACAAAAGGCGGGTATTTGAGAATGCCAACTACAAGTGGAGGGCTTAATGCTAATGGTGTGGGTCATAGTGGAAATGGATATGCAAAAATAACTTATGAAGAAGAAGTAATTGATCCGATGTTAAATTCAATTACTGTAAATGGTGAGTCTATATCTTTGACGGGTGGCATATTTAGTTACAGTTTAAATTTAGACACTATGGTAAAAGAAGCTGTAATTACAGCAAGTGCACCAACAGGACAACAAATAGTTGGACAAACAACAATAAGTGTTAAACCTAATAGCCATAAACATACGTTATCAGTTACAAATTCAACTGGGAGAACTCAACTTTATGAAATTAATCTAATTAGAGAACCATCCAGCACCACCATACTAGATGGGATTAAAATAAATGATACATTATATTCTGAATTTGATAGTAATATATTTGAATATAACATAACAATGCCTTATGATACAGAAGAAATAAAATTAGATGTATTAAAAAACATGCCTTATCAAGGAGTTACTATAAACGGTTTTGAAGATACAATATTTCAATTTGATGAACAAAGTATGATGTTTGTTATACTAGTCGTTGCAGAAGATAACAGTGGAACTAACATCTATACATTTAATTTTGAAAAAGAAAGAACCACAAAATTAAAAAACATTACTTTGAGTGATCCAAATATTGATTTTGCTTTTAGTAGCTCGACAGCTAATTATACACTCGATGTTTCTAATCTTTTGTATGCGCTTGATGTAACAACCGAGCCGTATTTAAAAGAAGCCATTATAACAGTTGAAGGCAATAAGTACTTTGAACATACTGATATTATAACAATTACCTCTTCGATAGAAGGTCTTGATACTAGTGTTTATAAATTAAAAATTAATAAAGAAGTTTTAAAAATAGATCCTTTTAATTTTGGATTTACAGGAAGTGTTCAGACTTTTACCGCTCCATATGATAGCTTATACAAAATAGAACTTTGGGGCGCACAAGGGGGAAATAACGGTTCTTTATTAGGTGGTAGAGGAGCTTATACGGCTGGAACTGTTGCTCTTAACAAAGACCAAACTCTATATATTCAAGTCGGCGGACAAGGAAAATTATCTGGAACTGTTTCAAACAATCAAACCGGTGGTTATAACGGTGGAGGCGAAGGGCGACCTTATAATGGACAGACTTATGGTGCTGGTAGTGGCGGTGCCACGGATATTAGATTAGTAGGTGGAACCTGGAACGATGCTACTAGTTTACGTAGTAGAATAATGGTAGCTGGTGCTGGATCGGGGATTTCTAACTGGATGTATCCAGTTTCTAACGCTTCACCTGGTGGTGGATTAGTTGGATATAACGGGCGTGAATATCGTTCGTGGTCTAATTACTATGCAAATGCAACTGGTGGAACACAAACAGCAGGTGGTAATGCAGGTTGTGGTTATAGATGTGCAACAAATGGTAGTTTTGGGATTGGTGGAATGCCAGAATATAGTCATGGAAGCGGTGGCGGAGGCGGCTACTATGGCGGAGGAGGAGGCTCTTATAACTCTTCTGTTGTTGGATCTGGCGGTGGTGGTTCATCATACATATCTGGTCACACAGGATCAGTTGCAATAACATCTGCTACAAACCAAGCTCCAAAAGCTGGATGTACGACCGGAACTACAAATAATGGATGTTCTGTTCATTATTCTGGATTAAAATTCTCTAATACATCAATGATTGATGGTTATGCTTATCATTGGAGTAACGTGCGAGGTGGCAGAAGCCAGATGCCTAATACAACTGGTAGTTTATATCCTTATGGAACCGGACATAGTGGGAACGGATACGCTAAAATAACTGTCATTGAATCTAATAATAATAATTACTTAGATAATATAATATTGAATGATGGCTCAGTTGAAATCGATTTCGAACCTTGGGTTTTAGAGTATGATATACATTTAACTGAACATCAAACTGAACTAGATATAGAAGCTCTCACAAAAGATAATGAAGCATATGTTGTGGGAACAGGTCTTAAAGAAGTTACTGCTGAATCACAAGTATATGAATTGATAGTAACTGCTTCTAATGGGCAAATCAGAACTTATACATTTAATGTAACAAGAGAAATATCAAGTAATCCTTTCCCAGAAGATATTATCATAAATAAAATGTATGAATATATTTGTGGGATAGAATATTGTGATTACACATTTGATAAAAATACTAACTCTTATATTATTAATATTCCTTCAAATTTAATGCATGTTGAATTTGATATAGTTAAAGCACAAAAATATCAAGAAGTTGTATTGAAAAAACATCAAAATGATGAATTTATAACATTAACAGACTATCAAGTAACAATGGAAGATACCATAAATAACTTTCAAATTGAAATAACCGCCGAGGACGGTCTGAATAAAAGTACTTACAGTTATTCTTTTATAGTTGACCAAAATAGTAATAATAAACTAGCTACTTTGGATATAGTTAATCCAGTAATAGATTTTACTTTTAATCCTGATGTACATGCTTATCATCTGACTATTGATAGTGCATATAATTCATTTGATGTTATCGCAACACCGCAAGCTTCCAATGCAACAGTGGAAGTTAGTGGAAATACGAACTTAAAAATAGGTATGAATGTATCTTTTGTTAAAGTAACATCATTTGATGGAACAAAAAGAACTTATGTCTTATATGTTTATAAGGCTAATGATACTAATGTATTTTTAAAGGATTTAAATATTAGTAATTATGATGAAATTTTTGAGACTGAGGAAACTTATAATCTTTCTCCAATGTTTGATAAGACATTTAATGAATATACATTAAATTTGCCTAGCCATGTTAATACAATAGATATTGTAGCAACCCCAGAAAGTGAATATTCTGTTGTTACAATAGATAAGCCTGATGTGATTAAATCTGGAAACACTAAAATCACTATAACAGTTACTGGTGGGAATGGGATATCAAACGTTTATATAATTAATGTTTTAAAAGATAAAAATAATGATACAAGATTAAAAACTTTAACTGTTGAAAACTATCCGTTTGAATTTAATAGTGGTGTGTATGAATATGACTTAACAGTTAATAAACATCTTCCAAATTTAAATATAACAGCAACAACAGTAGCAGAGACAACTAATTATAAAATATTAAATAATAATTTAAATGAAACAGAAACGAAAATTTTAATTGAAACTACTGCTGAAAATGGTGCGGTTGGATTATATACTTTAAATATAACAAAAGAAATATCTGATAATAACGAACTATTCAGCATAACATCTTCAAAAGGTGTGATTAATGAAACTATTGATAATTCTTTAACTACATACACTATGAATGTATCTAATGACATTGATATTATTGATATAGAAATAATGCCGGTTGACAATGATTCAAAAGTAGTAGGGAATGGAAACTATTCTTTAAAAGTAGGAGAAAATACAATTAATTTTAAAATAGTTTCAGAAACAGGTATTGAAAAAGATTATACTTTAATAATAACCAGAGGTGTCAGTACCGATAACTCGATTTTAAAAATAGAAAACAATAAAAATAGTGAAGTTAGTAAAATTGATGATTCTACTTATGTAATTAATGTTCAAAATGAAGTTGATGAAATTGAAATAATAGCTACTCCAACAAGTAGAAAAGCAACAGTTACAGGAAACGGTAAATACTCGCTTATAACTGGTGAAAATAATATTAATATTAAAGTTACCAGTGAGAGTGGTGAAGAAAGAGATTATGTTGTTAATGTTATAAGAGATTTATCTGTAAATGATGATTTGGATTTTTTATTTGCTAAGGAAGCAGCCTTAAATCCAACTTTTAAAGATACAACTATTCATTATCAACTTCGCGTACCTAATAGTGTTGAGTCACTAACTCTTACCATTGAACCAGAGGATAAAAATGCTACTTATGAAGTAATTGGAAACAGTAATTTCGTAACAGGTTACAATGAAGTTGTAATAAGAGTGACTGCTGAGGATTTAATTCACACAAAAGACTATACTTTAAATGTTTACAAAGAAAATCCACATTTATCCGATTTAACTTTATTCGATTTATCAGTATCAGAAGGTGTTCTAGAACCACAATTTGATAGTTTAATAAGAGATTATTATGTAACAGTTGAAAATGAGATAACTGAAATAGCTATCGAAGGTATTTTGAATGATGAGAGTATGAGGATTATAGGTAATGGGACATATAGTTTAAAAGAGGGTAAAAATGTTTTAGTAGTTACCGCATTAGATGAAAATAATAATTTGTTAGATTATCAAGTGGTTGTAACTAGAAAATTGAGTAGTGATGCATCATTAAAATCAGTTGTTATAAAATCACATAATTTAAATCCATCTTTTAGAACAGATGTTACAGATTACTATTTAACAACTAGTGAAACTGATTTAGACTTTGTTATTATTGAACCGACAGAAGAAAAGTCAACATATGAAGTTACTGGAAATGAAGTATTAACAACAGGAGATAACTTAATTGAAATTACAGTAACCGCACCTGATTTAGTCACAACTAAAACATATAAAATCAATGTTACCAAAGAAGCAAGTGATAATAATAATTTAAGTGACATTATAACGGATTATGAATACAGTCCAGTATTTTACAAAACGACAACATTTTATACAATGAATGTTTTAAATGATGTTAATAGTATTGCGGTTGAAGGTATTGCAGAAGAACAAAGTGCAGTAGTAAGTGGGAATGGAATTCACGAACTGGAAGTAGGAAGAAATATAATCCAATTATTGGTTACCAGTGAAAGTGGAAATTCAAAATCATATGTTATTATAGTAACAAAAGAAGGTTCTAATAATAATGATTTAGAAAAACTATATACAGATATTGGGCCTTTAACGCCAGTATTCGATAAAGATATTTTAAATTATGAACTGATTGTTGATTATGAGATTGATACTACCTTTGTATACGCCAGTTCGAGTGATAGTAATGCAAAAGTATCAGGTGTAGGAGAATATGATTTAATTGTTGGTGAAAACAAAATAAGTGTAGTAGTAACTGCTGAAAATGGTGATGTTAAAACATATCAAGTTAATATAACTAGAAACGAACTTAATTCAGCTTTGTTAACTGAATTAAAAGCAGCAGATTATCCCTTTGATACAGATTTCAATAAAAACATCTTTGATTATAATATAGAAGTTAATAATGAAACAACTTCACTAGATCTGATGTATGAGTTAGAAGATCCTAACGGCTTTGTACAAGTTATAGGTAATGAAGAATTCAAAGAAGGATTGAATACAGTTGAAATAAAAGTATTAGCTTCTGATTTCGTTACAGAACAAACTTATACAATAACTGTGTATAGAAAAATGTATACTGATAATTTATTGAATAATTTAGAAGTTACTAATCACTTAATGGAACCGATGTTTAATCCAGAAATTTTAGAATACACAATCAATATAGAAAATGAAGTATCAATGGTTGATATAATCACAGAGACAATGAATCCAAATGCTACTGTTAGTGGTGATGGAACGGTTGAAATCTTTGAAAAAGAAAAAACAATTGAAGTTATTGTTACCTCGCCAATTGGAATTAAAAGATCATATTTTATTTATGTTAATAAGATAATTTCTGATAATAATTATTTAAGTTCTTTACAAATAAGGGATTTAAATAAACAATTTGATTTAAATCCTAAATTTGTGAAAAATAAAAATGACTATCAAATTACAGTTGAACCTGATGTTACAGATGTTATTTTATTTGGAGTAGCTGACGATCCTAAGTCAACTGTTGTTGGATTAGAATCTTATAATTTAGAAGTTGGAAACAATAAATTAAGTGTTGCTGTAACAAGTGAAAGTGGATTAGTTAATGTTTATAATTTAGGTGTAGATAAAATAGCTAGTACTAATAATAATGTTATTAATATTATACCTTCATTTGGAAATATTAACTTTGAACCGGAAACAAAAACTTATGAACTCATATTACCAGACGATGCTAGTGTTTTGGAATTTGAGGTAATACTTGAAGATACCAGTGCTGTTGTTACAGGACACGAACAAGTAGGTATTCTTAATGGAACAAGTACTAGATTAATTACAATAACAGCAGAAGACGGTAGTGTTAATGAGTATACATTTAATATATCAAAAGAAGTTTCAGATGTATTATTAAAAGAGTTAAAAATAGAAAACTACAATATAGACTTTGAACCTACTGTGTTTGAATATAATCTAGCTGTTTCAAGTAGTAAAAATATGTTGCTTGAAAGTGAAATAACAGCTATTGCTAATGACTTAGCTGCAACAGTTAATTTAATGGGTGATATTAATTTACCTAATAGTTATATAATTGAAGTAATAGGTGTTGATAATTATACAGTACAAGAGTATAAGATTAATATTAGTAATGATAATGATGCATTAGCTTTAAAAAGTGATATTTATACAATTAATAATGATTACGTGATTGTAGAAAATATACCAGTCACAGAAATCATAGAAAATTTTTATAATAGTGAACATATAAAAATATATAAGAATGATGCTTTATATACTGGTATAGTAGGTACTAATATGAAAGTTAAGTTGGTTGTAGATGATATTATTTATGATGAAGTCACTCTAATTGTATTAGGCGACTTGAATGGCGATTCTAAAATTAATGTATTAGATAAAATAGAGTTTAGTAATCATATTAACAAAACTAAACTACTTATAGATGGATACATACTAGCTGGTGATGTAAATAAAGATAATTACACTAATAGTGAAGATCTAAATTTAATTGACAAAACTATAATTAAGAGCGAATAAAATTCGCTTTTTTGTTGGTTTAATAATACATGTGATATAATTAATATAGGAGTGCTGTATATGGTGTATTTTAATATTTTATCTATTATAGTTGTTATGATGTTATTATTTTTCAAGTTTAAAAAATCTAATTTTAAATTCGATAATTTTGTTATGAAAAACTATAAACTTATTGTTTGCTTGTTATTTGGTATAATTATATTTACCTCTTTTTACAAACTGGATGAAGTTCCAGCATCAATTCATATTGATGAAGCTGGTATGGCCTATGATGCCTTAGCCTTATCAACAGATGGCGTTGATAGATATTTAAATAAGTATCCTATTTATTTCATAAATTTTGGCGGTGGACAAAGTGTTATGATGGGTTATTTAGTTTCAATATTGGTAACTATTTTTGAATTTAGCTTATTTATAATTAGAATACCAGGTGTTATTTTTAAAATAGTTTTAATAACACTAGGATTTTTTCTTATAAAAGATAAGCGGAAATCACTGCTATTTTTATTTTTATTAGCTATTAATCCGTATTTTATTATGCAATCAAGATTTGGATTAGATTGTAATTTAATGGTTGGATTTCTAACGATTGCATCTTTTTTACTACATCATAGTATTACTGGAAATAAATCATTTATTTTACCTGGGATTTTCTTTGGATTAACGCTTTATACTTACGCATTATCTTTTATTGTGATTCCTATATATTTAGTAATGATATGTGGTTATTTGCTATATATAAAAAAAATAAACTTAAAAAAATTAATAAGTTTTGGAATACCTGTATTTTTATTTGCTATCCCATTAATTTTAATGATACTAGTAAATTCTGGTATAATTAATGAAATTAATTCTTTTATAACCATACCAGCGATGACTTCGTATAGAGGTAGTGAAATTTCATTTGATAATGTATTTTTAAATTTATATATATTGCCATCAATATTGACGTTTGATAATAGTTTTGTATTTGGAAATTTACTTACTTATAATTCGTCTTATGAATTTGGGACAATTTATTATATGGCTATTCCGTTTTTTATAATTGGCTGTTATGAGGTGTGTAAGAATATAAAATTGAAAATTGTTAAAAGAGAATATAGTTTAGACGTATTAATGATGATTTGGTTTTTAAGTGTTTTGATTTGTCAGTTACTTATAGTTCAACCAAATATTAACAAAGCAAATGCAATAATGTTTCCTGTTGTTTATTTTGTTTTTGTTGGACTTTATAAAATGTTTAAATTGAAATCTCAAATCATTGTTCCAATCATCTGCTTATTCGTGATTAATTTTGTATGTTTTAACATTTTCTATTTTGAACACCATACTACAAGAGCAAATGATTATGATTTATTTTATACTGATTTTTATGAGGCTCTTGAATTTTCTAATACGTTAGATGAAGATTTATTTTATGTTGAGGGAAGCCCTATATATTCTAATTTATTACTTAAAACATCTCCTTATGATTATAGTAATGAGGTAGTAAAGGGAAAAACTTCTACACATATTTATAAGACTGATGTGGTTGATTTAGAAGCTGGTTATGTAATACACAGGGATAATGCTATAATAAAAGAATTAGAACAGCTTGATTATTCGGTAAAATCATTTGGTAATTATAGAGTTTATTACAGAACTATAGCAAAAGTTTATATTCAATAAGGGTATGAACTTTTTTTGTCCTATGAATAGTATTTTTTATGTAGTTAAATGAGAAAGAAATAGTTGACTTATAGTTCTTAGGATGATAAGATACCTAGTAATATTATGTCAGGTGAAAACCTGTGGAGGTTTTATGAAAAAAAGTGCGATTTTTGTTGTGATTTTAAGTTTGGTCTTTGGAATTAATGGAGATTATATAGAAGCGAGTAATACTGAATATAGTTCTAGTGTGCCTGTTGATGTAAATACCGCGGATGAATTTTTAAATGCTCTTTTAACAGCATCTGTTATAAATGTTCAAAGTGACTTGAACTTTTTAGGGCATGATTTTACTAATCAAGCAGCTTACATGAATGACTTTACAGGGGAAATAAAAGGTAATGGGTATGCTATAAAAAATTTAAATAGACCTTTATTTCACTCACTTAGTAATAGTGTGATTAGTGATTTGATTATAGCATCTGCTAATATTATTAATGATAGTTCATATGGAATTATAGCTAATAGTGCGATTGATACTACTTTTACTAATGTGCATGTTATCGATTCTTCAATTATATCTAATACTGGTAATGGTGTGAGTGGTTTTGTAGCTAAAACAACTAATGTCGAAGTTAATACTAGTTCTATAACAAATACTTATGTTGAAGGTAAAGAATATGTTGGTGGGGTTATAGCTTTAAATAAAGGTGTCACTACTTTTAATAACGTTTATATAGAAACTACAACTACCGGAAAAGGTTGGCATGTAGGTGGATTTATAGGTAAAAATGAAGGCACTGTTAATATTAATAATAGCATATTAAAAACTTTGTTTAAACCAGTAAATGGTACTGCTAGAAGAGGTGGGATTTTAGGTAGCTCTGATAGTGGCGATTATATTTATTTAAATAATGTTTTAAACGCTACTGATGGTGTTGATGTAAGTGAAATTAACAGAATAATTGGTTATGGATATGGCGGAGGAACAAACTCATATGATTGGGCTGCTCATACTTTTAAAAAACAGAATTATAATTGGTTAAGAGATATTTCTAGTAATGATGTTAATGATGGATTTTTTAAAAATACTTTATTATTAGATGAGACAGTATGGAATATAAGCAGTACTAGTTTTGATAATTTGCCAGTTTTAAAATCAGCTTCAATAATAGATTCATATATAAGTAGAATTCCAGCAGTTCCTGCTTATCTTAAAACTATAAATGAGTATGATGAGTTAATTAAAACTGGTTACAGTAATATATTAAGTCAAGAATATAAAATGCTTGTAATGCAGCGTAATCTAGTCAATAATATTGGATATAATTATTTAGTTGATTTTGTTCATTATAGTGAAGTTAATAATGAATTTTTAACTTGGTTAATGACGGATTATGAAAATTTAAGCTACTATACTTTAGGGGGGAGCCCTGATGGCGAGTATATAGATGAATTAAATATTTTATTAATGCTATACAAAGACTCTGTTATTAAAGCAGATTTATCTAATAATGTAACGACAACTCATGGTAATTTGTATAGTGATATTTATAAAAAAATGTTTTTTTCAATTGGTAAAGGGTATAGTATAACAGTAAGATTCTGGACAGCTCATCAAAACGATACTGATAATGATGGGGTAAGTGTTGGGACATTTGATTCATATGATCATCCGAGTGTTTCTCATCCTGTTGATAGATATAAAGTATTTAAGAAATTATATAATAATAATTTATTAGGTTATCAAAATGCAGTTGGTGTTTTTGTGACTAGTAATTTGATGTTTGAAAATTTAGAAGTTGAAGAAATGCGTTATGTATTAAATGCTCATTTAGATGATGAAACTGTTGAATGGTTAAACTGGTATATAGAATCAGAAGATGAGGCAGCAGGATTAAATGAACCGGGTTATTATGATAATGATAATAGTAGAAGAAGTCCATATACTTATATGGTGTATACGGATAAATTTGGTTATTATAAAGCTGAATTTTCTGATATGAGTAAATTCAGTGAGTGGGATAGTAAATATAAATTTTCTCAATTTGGAATTGATACTCTTTATTTTGAAAGTCCTAAACTATGGGCAGTATTCGAAGGTGGTGGAATTTGTTGGGGGATTTCTAAAACTGGTGCAGATATATGGAACGTATCAGGTGTTCCGGCTAATGCGGTTAGTCAACCAGGGCATTTAGCTTATGTTTATTCTAGTTATGATGATGTATCAGATAATATGTACTGGGGATGGGTATATAATAGTGCTTCTAATTGGGGGTTAACTGGTTCTGGTGGACCAACTGCGATGTATGATAAGTTTTATGTGCGCATGCCTCTTACTTGGGGAGACGATAGTTCTGTTTCTGGATATAATGCTAGTTATATATTTTTATCTCAGGAAAATTTAAATAATTTCGATGTTTATAAGGAAGGTTATTTAAATAGACTAGTTACTAATTCATTTATTGATGACATAGTAAAGCAAGAAGAAATATTAAGAAATACAATTAAAATAAATAGTAGAGATTATGGTGCTTGGTTAGACCTTGTTAAGTTATATGTAAATGATGGTAATAAGACTAATGATGAATTAATCTCTTTATTAGAAGAAGTATCTTCTGCTTTGGAATTTAGTCCTTTACCAATGTATCACTTATTTGAATTAGTGTTACCTAGAATAGAAAACCTTCCTTCTTATAGTTCTATATATTATAAAATGTTAGACAGTAATCTAAACCGAGATTTAAATGTTACTGTAAGTGATAATTTAGAGCACTTAGGGATCCGTCAACAAGCTGAACATTTACTTGGAATAGTTGATACTGATTTAGCTACATTTTCTTTTGATGGGGAATTCGCTAATGAAATCAGATTATCTGCTGATAAATTTAGTGGAAGTAAAGTAGTGTGGGATTATTCACTAGATGATGGATTAACATGGAAACAAGTGGAAGAAATGAATATCTTATTAAGTGATGTGGAACTAGCTAGTATTACCTCTTTAAATGATATTAAAATTCATATAGTTGGGTTACCTTATGCAGAAGAAAATATTTTTGTTATAGATATTACCGATGGAGTTATGAATTCTGTTTATTTAAATGATTTAGAAAATAGATTAATAGGCTCTTCATTAATTTTAGAATACTATGATATTAATTCAAGTAAATGGATTAGCATAGGTGATAATAGATTTAGAGGAGATATTAGTTTAGAGGTTAGAGCTAAAGCTTATGGAACTGTTTTAGCAAGTGAAACTAATACTTATACCTTTACTAAAAATAGCGATGATGTAACTAAGCAATATATTAATATTGAAAATATTACCTTAGTTGATAGTTCGAAACCTTATAATGCAGATAAAACAGGTAATAATTTAATTAACGGTAATATAAACAATAATTATTACAGTGTTGATGCATTACCGCAATTTATTATATATGAATTTAATAATATTATTAAGCTATCTAAATTTGATTTCTTACCATATCCAACTAATACAGGGAGACCTAAAGCATTAACTTTATATGGAAGTTTAGATGGAATTCATTATGAAGAAATACAAACATTTACTAATATTGAAAATAATAACTTATTAAAAGAATTTAATATAGATGTTATAGAAGAAATTAAATTTATTAAAATAGAATTTACAGAATCTCATGGTGGGGGAATAGCAGGTAATTTAGCTAATTTTTATGAAGATGCGACTGTGGATATAAGTAAATTAGAAACTGTCATATCAAATGTTACCGAATTATTAAGTAATAATAATAAAACAGAAGAAGCTAATAATTTATTAAAAAGTGTATACAAAGACGCAAATAATCTACTTAATAGTAGTTATACACAGGAAAATATAGATACAATGGTTATCGAATTAAATAATGCTATAACTGATTTTAATAATTCATTAGATAAAGTAGTAGAAGATACTACTGATGAAGAGATTGATGATTCTGATCAAGAACAAGTGCCTGATAATAATAGTTCTAGTCAAGAAGAAAATTCTGATAATTCTGATCAAAAAGATTTTACTTTTAATCTTGATTCTGATTTAGATGTAGTAGTAAATGAAGAATCATTTAAACAATTATTTGATTTAGAAGATTTAAAATCTGATGATTTAACAATAAATTTAAAAATCGAATTTAATTATAATACAGACGAATTAGATTTTATAAATAATTTTATTAAAGGTAAAAATATGATAATTGGAAAAATGCTTAACATTACTTTAGAAAAAGTAGTTGATGGTGTTGTAACAAATATTAATAATTTATCAGAAGAAATTGAATTAGTTTTAACTATACCAGAAGAACTAAGAGGCGATGAGAAGAAATTTGTTGTATTAAGAGTTCACAATGGAGAGGTTTCAGTATTAGACGACTTAGATGATAATGACAATACCATTACCATTAAAACAAATAAGTTTTCAACTTATACAATTGTAGAAGTGGCAGAAGATGAAGTGATTACTGAGCCAATTGATGAAAAAAATAATTATGCATGGATTTTTATAGGGACGACAGTATTGATTGGATTAATAATTGTGGTATATAGTAAAAAAAGAAAGTAATATTTAGGAGCAAAAAAATTGCTCTTTTTATTATGGGGCAATTTATTAAATTATCATTGTAAATAATGTTTCGATTTGATATAATTAAATTAATAATAAAGGGGTGTAGTATGAAAAAATTTGTTTTTTTAATACTTCTGTTTTTTTGCATTGGTTCAGTTATTCATGCTGCTGAGTCTGATTTAACTGATATTATTTTATCCGACACTAGTATTTCTTTTGATTTTAACCCAGAAATTAAAGACTATGAGTTAATAGTTGCTCCTGACTTTTATACAGTAGATATTAATTATGTTAAAGTTAATGAAGAAGCAGAAGTTACAATCGAAAAAGATTTTTATTTAGATCATAATGATGTAATTACAGTTAAATCTGTTTTTGGTGAGCAAGAAAGTATTTATAGTTTTAAAATCGTTAAAAATTAT
>CAYJPP010000001.1:6607-15029 GCA_964372175.1 uncultured Muribaculaceae bacterium | reverse complement strand
TAAAAATTATAATTATACAGGTAGTACCCAAAATTTAACTATCCCACTAACAGGATATTATAATTTAAATTTATGGGGTGCTTCTGGTGGTGGAAGTTCTTCTTATAAAGGTGGAGATGGTGCTTTTGTTTCGGGAGAAATATTTCTTGAAAAAGGAACAAATTTATATTTTCAAGTTGGTTCAACAGGGCAACTAGCTACTTCACAATTAAGTGCTGCTTCAAAAGGCTATAACGGTGGTGGTGCATCAGCGTTTTCGCCTGAACCTCAAACCAGATTTTATGGTGGTGGTGGTGCAACTGATGTTAGGTTAGTTTCAGGAACTTGGAATAATGCATCTAGTTTAAATTCAAGGATTATGGTTGCAGGAGCAGGTGGCGGTGGTCATTATTATAGAGGTTCTCCAATTAGTGCTGCTGCCGGTGGATTAATAGGGTACAATGGAACATATGATCAACAAGGAGTAAATGGATATGCTCCTGCTATTGGTGGTACTCAAAATCTTGGAGGGCGAGGAGGCTTTCCTACCGACTATGTATATCCGGCTGGTATAGCTGGAACATTTGGTAGTGCCGGTAATTCAAATTCGAACTACGGTTCTGGTGGTGGTTCTGGCTACTATGGAGGTGGCGGAGGCTCATATAATTCTGCTGTAGTAGGTAATGGTGCTGGAGGTTCTTCTTATATTTCTGGACACACTGGTGCAGTTGCGATTACTAGTGCATCCAATCAAACTCCAAAAGCTAGTTGTGAAACTGGTACAACTAATAATGATTGCTCGATTCATTATTCTGATTATTATTTTACAGATACTTTAATGATTGATGGGAATGGTTATAATTGGTCTAATGTAAAAGGTAGCCTACTTGCTATGCCTAATCCAAGTGGGGATATTATGCTGCTGGAACAGGTCATGAGGGAAATGGACGGGCTACAATATCATATGTTAATAAAGAAAACTATTCCTTACCAGTTTTAGGTAGATTAGTAGTTAATAGTTCAGAAATTTTATTAGAAGAAGATGTATTTAATTATTATATAGATTTTGACCCATATACAGCTATTGCAGAAATAGAAACTATAACTAGTGATTTTAATGAAATTATTGGCGGAGGTACTATAACTATAAAATCTGGTGAAACAACACATAATATTGTAATCACTAATGAGTATGGGCAAGTTAACATATATACACTTAATTTTAATAGGCCAGCAAATGATATTAGTACATTGACTAGTATTACTATTGATGGAATTGAAATAACTAATTACGATAAATTTATGAATAGTTATGATATTACAGTTCCTTATGATACAAAAACATTAGTTATTGAAGGAATAAAAGAATTTCCAGATCAAACAGTGGATGTTATCGGTGTTGCTGATAATGTATTTAACTTTGATAATAATAATTCTACTGTTGATATCATGGTAACTAGTGAAGATTTAAGTAGCTCTAATATATATTCAATAAATATTACAAGAGAGCTAACTGCTAATTTAAAAAACATTGATTTAAATAATGATTCAATTGACTTTGACTTCAATCCTAATACTTTAAGATATGATATTGTTATACCAACTAATATGTATAGTTTAGATATAGATGTTACAAAATACTTTGCTGACTCAACCGTTACAATTGAAGGAAATAATTATATTGATGATGGTAATATAATTATAATAACTTCTACTTATGAACAATTAGAAAAAACTTATCGAATTTATATAAAAAAACAATATTTAATAACAGCAACTGATTTTAATTATACTGGTGGTGTTCAGCAATATGTTGTTCCAGAAACTGGCATTTATAATATTGAATTATGGGGTTCTGCTGGTGGTGGTACTTATGATAATCCTGGTGGAGATGGTGCATATACTAGTGGAGAAATATTATTAGAAAAAAATCAAATCTTATATATTCAAGTAGGTGGAATGGGAAAACTTGCGTATAGTGATTTAGATTCAAACTCAAAAGGCTATAATGGTGGTGGTGCATCTGCATTATCACCTGAGGCTCAAACCATGTTCTTTGGTGGTGGAGGCGCTACTGATATAAGATTAGTTTCAGGGAATTGGAATGATACTACTAGTTTGAATTCTAGGATAATGGTAGCAGCTGCGGGAACTGGGGTATCAAAATATTGGACAAACTATTTAACAGTTCCAGCTGGAGGATTAATTGGATATCCGGGACTGAGTGAAAAAAGATATACTCACAATAATGGACATACTAACTCAACAGGGGCTACTCAAACTAGTGGCGGACGTGGTGGTATTTCTGCTTGGCCAGGTTATTATGCTAATGGTGGAGTGGGAACGTTTGGAATTGGTGGAACTTCAACTACTAGGTATGGCGCTGGTGGAAGTGGTGGATATTATGGTGGAGGTGGCGCTTCTTATAACAATGCAATTGTAGGAAGTGGTGCTTCTGGTTCATCATTTATATCAGGTCATACTGGTGCAGTTGCCATTACCTCTCAAACTAATAGAGCACCTTTAACAGGATGTGTAACTGGTACTTTTAATAACTCATGCTCACTTCATTACAGTGATTTATATTTTGAAGATACTGTAATGATTGATGGTGCTGGTTATATTTGGACAAATCAAAAAGAATCATATGTTAATATGCCTAAACCAACAGGGGGTGAATATTCACTAGGACAAGGTCATGAAGGTAATGGATATGCTAAGATTACTCAGTTATTAGAACTATCAAATAATAATTATTTGGATAATATTTTACTTAATAATGGTGATGTTTCAATCGACTTCGAACCATGGATAGAAGAATATACAATTAATTTGGAGCCTCATCAAACAGAACTTTTAATTGAAGTTTTTACTAAAGATAATAAAGCAGTTGTAACTAATACTGGAATGAAAGAAATCTCACAAGCGTCACAAGTTTATGATTTAGTAGTAACAGCAGAAGATGGAACTACTAGGACATACACTTTAAACGTTAATAGAGAATTATCAAGTGTTGATAAGCCTAATGATATTGAAATATTAAAAATGTATGGTTATTTATGTCAATTAGATGCTAATCACTGTGATTATAACTTTGATCAAAATGTAACAACATATAATATTGAAGTACCTAGTAATTTAAAAGATATTATATTTGAAGTTACAAAAGAAAATAAATATCAAGAAGTAATTTTAAGAAAACTAGTTGATGGAGCATACATTGAATTAACAGATTATAATGTTATATTTGATGATGTAGTTAATGAATATCAAATTGAAGTTATATCAGAAGACAAATCGTTATCTACTATATACACTTATATATTTACAGTAGATCCAACTAGTAACAATAAACTAGATGATTTATTTATTACTAATCCAAATATACCGTTTGAGTTTAACCCTGATAAATCAGTTTATTATTTAACTATCGATAGTTCATATACTTCATATGATATTAATTATGTTAAACAAGTAGAAGGTTCAACAGTAGAGGTTAAAGGGAATACAGATTTAAAACTAGGAATGAATAATGCTTATGTAACGGTGACAGCTGTTAACGGAGCTAAAAGAGTATATGTTTTATATGTATATAAAGAAACAGATACAAATGCTTATTTAAGTGATTTACAAATAAAAGATGGAGATAATGTATTTGATTTAAGCCCTTCATTTAATAAGACTTTTAATGATTATACTACTGATTTACCTAGTGATATAACTGATTATGAAATAATTGCAACTGCTGAATCTAGTTTATCCACAGTTTTAGTGAAAAAACCAGATGCTGTTAGTAGTTTAAATAGAATTAGTATTACAGTAACTAGTATTGAAGGTGATGTTAATATATATTATATTAATGCTACTAAAACAAAAAATAGTAATGCTAAATTACAAAGTTTAGAAATAACTGGATATGATTTTTTATTTCAACCAGATATATATGAATATGATTTAACAGTTAACAAAAATTTAACTACACTCGATATTACAGCTATCCCACAAATTAGTACGACAAAATATAAAATAGTAGGTAATAACTTAATAGCGCCAGAAAATGAAATTATAATAGAAACAACAGCAGAAGATGGTAGTACATTACATTATCAACTTAATGTATTAAAAGAGAAATCTGATAGTACAACATTAAATAATATTTTAACTGATAAAGGAATTGTTAATGAAGAAATTACACCGGGATTATTAGAATACACAATGAATGTTTTAGAAAGTGATGAGGATATTAATATAGAAGCTATTGCTAGTGATAAAGATGCGGTAGTAACAGGTAACGGAACTTATGCTTTAAAAACTGGTGAAAATGTAATTTATATTGGAGTAACATCAGAAACAGGAATCACAACAAAATATACTTTAACAGTGACAAGAGGACTAAGTACTGATACTAGTATAAAAGAAGTTGAACATAATAGATTTAGTGAAGTTGTTAAAGTTGATGAGAATAACTACTTAATTAATGTTCAAAATGAAATTGAAGAAATTAAATTAGAAGTTATTCCAAATAATAAAAATGCAACAGTAATAGGTAATGATACATATTTGTTAAATACCGGTGAGAATGTTATTCCAATTACAGTTAAATCAGCTAGTGGGACAGAAGAAATTCATTATGTTAAAGTAATAAGAGATTTATCTCATAATGATGACTTGGATTTTTTATTAGTACACGAAGGTGCATTAAGCCCGTCATTTAAGGATACAACTATATACTATCAAGTTCAAGTGCCTAATTATGTGGATACTTTAACAATAGATGTTATTACTGAGGATTTAAATGCAACTTATGAAATACTAGGTGATACTACTATGGTTGTTGGTGAAAATGAAGTTATAGTTAGAGTTACAGCCGAAGATGGAGTCACTTTTAAGGATTATACATTAAAAGTTATTAAAGAAGAAAGTCACTTATCAGATTTAACTTTAAAAGATTTAACAATATCAACAGGTGTATTAGAACCTATATTTAATTCTAATACGAGACTTTACTACGTAACTGTTGAAAATAATATAAGTAACATTTCAGTAGAGGGAATACTTAATGATACTAGTAATAGAATACTCGGTAATGGAAGTTATGATCTAACAGTTGGTAAAAATGTTCTAGTAGTTACTGCCTTAGATGAGTTTAATAACTTACTTGATTATCAAATTGTTGTTACTAGAAAACCATCTGCTGATGCTTCTTTAAAAAATTTAGTAATTAATTCTCATGCTTTGAATCAAACTTTTAATAAAGATATTTTAAATTACAATTTAATTACAAGTTTAGAAACATTAGAATTCACTTTAATTGAACCAACAGAAGAAACAGCTACCTATGAAATTACTAATAATGAAAATTTCCAAACAGGTGAAAATATTGTTAATATAATTGTAACTGCTCCTGATAAATTAACTACAAAAACTTATACTATTACCGTTACAAAAGAGGCTAGTAATAATAATAATTTAAGTAGTCTTGATGCAGGAGGATTAATACTAACACCTGAATTTCATAAATCAAATACTCTATATAGATTAACTGTTGAAAATAATATTAATAGTATTAATATTGAAGGGATTGCAGAAGATATTAATGCAACGGTAGACGGAAATAATATATATATGTTATCAGTAGGACAAAATATAGTTCAGCTATTAGTAACTAGTGAATCCGGAATTGATAAGTCTTATGCAATCGTTATTACGAGACTAGGATCTTCTAATAATTATTTGAGTAACTTATATATAAGTGAAGGAGAGTTTGATATTGGTTTTGATAAGGAAGTATTTAACTATAATGTAAGTGTTGCTAATGACATTACCTCTGTATTTATAGCAGGAGAAGCAGAAGATAATGAAGCCACTGTAACTGGATTTAAAAAATATGAATTAAGTGAAGGGTTAAATGTAATAAATATTGATGTTACTAGTCAAACTGGAGTAGTAAGAAGTTATACATTAAATGTCACTCGTGAAATAATTAATTCAGCTTATTTATCAGAACTAAAAATAACTGATTATGAATTTAAATCAAACTTTAATAAAGAAATATTTGAATATACAGTTGAAGTTGATAATGAAATAACTAGTTTAGATTTAAGTTATGTTTTAGAAGATCCAAAAGGATTTTCCTCAGTAATGGGAAATGAACATTTTGTTGAAGGATTAAACGAAGTTTTGATAACAGTAACTTCACATGATTTTAGTAAAGAACAAATATATAAAATTAACGTTATAAGAAAAATGTATACCGATAATTTCTTAGAAAGTTTAGAATTAAGTGAAGGTACATTATCACCTGAATTTGATCCTAATAACGTTAGTTATGAAGCTTATGTAAAAAGTGATATTGCAGATGTAACAGTAATGGCTGAAACTCTTGATCCATCAGCAACTGTTACTGGAACTGGAAACTATACAATGACAGAAAATGAAATACTAGTTGACATCATAGTAACATCAGATATTGGAATTGAAAGAACATACACTATAAAATTGATGAAAGAATATTCTGATAACAATTATTTAAGAGATTTAGAAGTTAAGGATTTTGAAAATAATTATGAAATTGCTCCTAAATTTGATAAGAAAACTAATGACTATGTTTTAGAACTTTCATCTGATGTTGAAAGAATTATATTAACAGGAATTGCAGAAGATGAGAAATCATTAGTATCTGGAATTGGAACCCAAGTAGTATTAGCTGGTGAGAATACATTGGATGTATCCGTTACAGCAGAAAATGGAAATATCAATGTTTATAGTTTAATAACTAAAAAAGATTATAGTACAAATAATAATCCAATTAGTATTACACCTTCTGCTGGAACTTTGGATCAAGAATTTAATAAAGATATTAAAGAATATACTTTAACAGCTTCTGATACAGAATTATTCCTAAGTTTTGATGTCTTATTAGAAGATTATAAATCAAGTGTTGCAGGTAATGAACAAGAAGCTATTGAGTATGGAACAAGCATTAGAACAATTATGATTACAGCAGAAGATGAAAGTGTTAATACATATACATTTAATATTGTTAAAGAAGCCAGTGATGTGCTGTTAAAAGAGTTAAGTATTGATGGATATGATATTAGTTTTGATAGTAATACCTTTACATATGATTTATCTGTATCAAGCAGTAAAAGTACTCTATTAGAATCAGAAATAACTGCTATTGCAAATGATTTAAATGCTACAGTAAATCTAATGGGAGATATTTCATTACCCAATAGTTATACAATAGAGGTAATAGGAACTGATAATTATACAACACAAGAATATGTTGTTAATATAACTAATGATGATATAACAAAATCAATAACAAGTGATGTATATGAAGTATCAGAATATTTAATAGTTGACAATATTGATGTAAATGAAGTTGTAAATAATTTACACAATAAAGAAAACATTAAAATATATAAAGACGATACATTATATTCAGGTTTAGCTGGAACAGGATTAATAGTTAATCTAGAAATAGATGGACATATATATGATTCTGTAAAATTAGTTGTACTTGGAGATCTAAATGGAGATAGTAAAATAAATATAATTGATAAAATATTACTTATTAATCATACTAATAGAATTAGTAATTTAACTGATGCATATTATAAAGCAAGTGATATAAATAGTGATAATTATAGTGATACTACTGATTTAGATTTAATAGATGATAAAATAATTAAGAGCGAATAAAATTCGTTCTTTTTATTATTTAATTAAACAGAAAGACAATATGAAAGAATAAAAATTATATTTTGTAAATATTTTATAACAAAATTAAATAATTGGTGATATAATATATATCAAAGAAAAAGCGCTAGTTCATGGCTTATATATTTATAAGTTTTTGTATGGCGTTTTTTTAGTAGAGGAGTGAGATATGTGATGATGGAATTTTTGATCAATTTAGTGGGGGTAGGTTTCTCAATTTATTTTATAATAAAAATTATTAAAGAATATAAAAATGAAAACAGTAAAAATAGGAGTATCTATCATATATTATTTTTTATATTTTCATTCCCTTTTCTTGTGCTTTTGCTAGATTTGTCAAATGTTACAGTCATAGAAAATAGTTTTTTAACTGATTTAACTAAAAATTACGATTGGTTATCTTTTATTGGTGCTTATTCGGGAGCGATAGTTAGTGCATTACTATTATTAATTATTACTAGGAATGATCGTGATGAAAATACTGAAATTTTACGAATGTCGCAAAGACCATACTTAACTATTCAAAGTAAGATAACTGATTCATATAATTTAAAAACGAACTCAGAGAATATAATAATATTTTCACAAGAAGAAGATCCTCGGTTGCATCACAAAGAAAACATTTATGTAATAGAAATTGAAAACGTTGGAGAGACTGTTGCAATCTTAAATATAGATGATTGCACATTTAAGGTAAAATCGATAAAAGAAGAGGTTG
>CAYJPP010000001.1:1387-6597 GCA_964372175.1 uncultured Muribaculaceae bacterium | reverse complement strand
TAAGAAAGTTAGTATAGTATTATATGAAGAAAGTTATTATATAGAAGAAAAACTTGATAATGATTTTAGTGTAATTTCTATATCATTAAACTTTAAAGATCTTTTTGATACGTTTTATGAAATAGAACAAATATATGAAAAAGATAAATTATTAGTCAAAAAGAATAATTCGATTATAAATGAACAACTAAGAAAATAGTTTATCTAGTAATAAATTATTTAAAAACAAAATAGAGTATAAATTTATTGCATTAGAAAGCACTTAATTCTGAAATGTGCCATTTTATTTTTATAAAATGGTGTTAAATTCTAATGTGGGCACACTCTAATTCCCGAAGTAGGAATAATGAGAAAAAAAGTTTTAGGAGATAGATAAAATTTTCATGCATTTGCTGGAGAGCTAGAAGTAATTATGGTATAATATCCATAAATAAAAAAGGAAAACAATTTTGAAATTTATAATATATAGTAAGGGAGGTGGGCGAATGGCTAATTTGAAAAATATCGATATTTTAGAAAGTGAAATTCTAAATTTTGATAAAAATATTATTGAAAATCTTTTGATAGATAGAACAACTAAAAGAAATATAATTTGGGCTACTGATGAGTATGAAGAGTTAGGAGAATTATATAAAAAAGAATTCCAAATGAGTATTGAGTTAATTCTTGCAAATAAAAATAGTATTATTAAACCTAGAGTATTAAAATCAGAAGAGAATAAATTGAACAGAACAAAAAATAAAGCAGAAGTATTTACTCCATCTTGGGTTTGTAATGCACAAAATAATCTGATTGATTTGAATTGGGTTGACGAAGGGAACGGCTTTAATTTTGAAAAAGAAAAAACATGGATAGTAAACGAAAATAAAATTGTTTTTAAAGATAAAAGTAATTCAACATGGAAAAAATATGTAGATGCATTAAGAATGGAAATAACTTGTGGTGAGGCCCCTTATTTAGTAAGTAGATATGATACCACTACAGGAAAATATATTGATGTAAAAAGAAGAATAGGATTACTAGACAGAAAATTAAGAATAGTAAACGAAAATACTAGTAACGAATTAGAATGGTATAAATGGGTTGTTCGTTCATTTCAAAGCATATATGGTTTTGATTTTCAAGGTGATAATTTGTTATTAGCAAGAGAAAATTTATTATACACTTTTATAGATAACCTAGAATATAAATTTAATAGAAAACCAAAAATTTCAGAATTAGAAGAAATTTCTAATATAATTTCATGGAATATATGGCAAATGGATGGATTGTATTTTACAGTTCCTTTTACTAATAATCAATCCATAGAAATGGTGCAACAACTTTCATTGTTTCAAGATGAAGAGTTTATACCTAAATATTGTGTCGTAAAAGATTGGAATAGTGCAAGAAGTAACAAAAAAAGCATAAAGGAATTTAGAACACTAGTATCTAAGGAGGTAATGTAAGTGATTAAAGATATTGAAAAATTAGACAAATTAATAGAAGGGCGTATTGAACCACATATATATGCGTTTTCAACTAATACAATCCCTAATTATTTAAAAGTTGGAGACACTTATAGATCTGTTTCAGTTAGACTAAATGAATGGAGAAGGTATTTTCCAGACTTAAAAGAAGAATATAAAAATAAGGCTATTGTTAATGATGAAGTATTCTTTAGAGACTATGCAATCCATCAATTTTTAGAAAACGATTTGAAAAAACATAGACTCGAACAGAATGAAATAGAAAATATTTATTATTCAAATGAATTTTTTAAAGATGTAACACCTGATGAATTAGAAGCTGCGATATCTGATATAAAAGATAACTTTGATACTAATACTGGCAAATATCAATATTATAATTCTTTAGATAATTTACCTACAACATTCACTTATGAATCTACTGGATATTGGGAACTTAGCCCTAATCAAGATGAAACAGTAAAAAGATTTAGGGAAGCAGTGACTGAGGGAAGAAAAAATTTACTTATGTATGCAGTAATGCGTTTTGGGAAATCTTTTACATCACTATGTTGTGCTAAAGAAATAGATGCTAAAATAGTATTAATTGTTTCAGCAAAAGCTGATGTTCGTGAGGAATGGAAAAAGACTGTTCAGCAAGCAGAAAATTTTAATAAAGATTATGTATTTATTTCTTCTGAAGAATTATTAAGAGATGAAAATATTGTTAAAAATACTTTATTAAATGGAAAAGGCGTTATAATATTCTTAACTTTGCAAGACTTACAAGGACAAAAAATAAAGGACAAACATAAAGAAATATTTGATAATAATATAGATTTATTAATTATAGATGAAACTCATTATGGTGCAAGAGCAGATAAATATGGGGAAGTTTTAAAAGATGCAACATATCAGAAGGATATTATTCAAAATTTTAGTGAAAATGATTTTATTGAAATTAAAGAAGCAGATCAAATTATGAAAACATTAAATGCAAATATAAAACTACATCTTTCGGGAACACCATATAGAATTTTAATGGGAAGTGAATTTGAAAAAGAAGATATAATTGCTTTTTATCAATTTACTGATATTGTTGAAGATAAGGAAAAATGGGATTTTGAAAATGTTTTAAAGGATGAAGTTAAAGAGTGGGATAATCCTTATTATGGATTTCCTCAAATGGTAAGATTTGCATTTAATCCTAGTAAAAGAGCAAAAGAAAAACTAGAAGAGTTAAAAAGTACTGGAAATACTTATGCATTTTCTTCTTTGTTAAAACCACAATCAATAAAAAAAGATATAAATGGATTACACAAAAAATTTATTAATGAAGAAGAAGTATTAGATTTATTTATGGTAATAGATGGTAATAAAGAAGATAATGAGCTGTTAGGTTTTATTGATTATGACAAAATAAAAGAAGGAAATATGTGTAGACATGTAGTGTGTGTACTTCCTTATTGTGCTTCTTGTGATGCTTTGGAAAGTCTCTTGATAAATAAAAAAGTTAAGTTTAAAAATTTGCAAAATTACAATATTATAAATATTTCAGGTGTAGATGCTTCAACAAATTATAAAAGTATAACCGATATAAAAAATAAAATTAAAGAATATGAAGTAAATGGTGAAAAAACTTTAACTCTAACAGTTAATAGAATGCTTACTGGTAGTACTGTTGAAGAATGGGATACAATGATATTTTTGAAAGATACAGCTTCACCACAAGAATATGATCAGGCGATATTTAGGTTGCAAAATCAATATATTAAAACTTTCGAAAATGAAAATAATGAAATAATTAAGCATAATATGAAACCACAAACATTATTAGTTGATTTTGACCCGCATAGAATGTTTTCTATGCAAGAACAAAAGTCGTTAATTTATAATGCTAACGTTGATAATGGTGGAAATCAAAAATTAAATGATCGCATAAAAAATGAATTAAGAATATCTCCTATAATTACAATGAATAAAGATAGATTAGTAGAAGTTAAATCAACCGATATATTAGAAACTGTTAGCAAATATTCAAGCGATAGAGGGGTTATTGATGAATCTAGAGATATACCAGTAGATTTATCACTTTTAGAAATAGCTGAAATAAGAGAAACTATTAGTAAACAATCAGAGTTAGGTTCAAAAAACGGATTGCAATTAGAAGGTTATAGCTAATGATGAAAATAATACAACAGAAGATAATATAGATAATTCAGGTGAATTAACAACTAACAATGATATATCAATAGATAATGATAAACAAAAACTAGAAAATAAATTCCGTATGTATTATTCGAGAATATTATTTTACGCCTTCTTAACAAATAATAAAGTAAAATCATTAGATGATATAATAAAATCTTTAGGTGATTCTGATAACAGTAGAATTGCTAAAAATCTTGCTTTAGAAGATAATATAATAGTTGAAATTAGAAATAATATAAATTTGTTTATATTAAGTCAACTAGACTATAAAATTCAAAATATAAATAACTTGTCACGTGATGAGAATATTGAACCAATTGAACGAGCTTTAAGAGCTATTAATAAATTTGGAAAATTATCTGAATCAGAAGTTACAACACCAATTAATATTGCTTCAGATATGGTGAATTTGTTACCGGATGAAAGTTTTAGGAACTTAACTAAAGATAAAACAGTTATTTTAGATATAGCAAGTAAAATAGGGGAATTTACTATTGCTATATATAAAAAAATAAAAGAATTAGAAATTGATTTGAGTTTAGTTAAATCATCTATATTAGCAATTCCAACATCTAGTGTAGCATATGAGTTTACAAGAAAAATATATACAATTTTAGGCTTAAATATTGATTGTATTGCAATTAATTTTAATTCATATGACTTACTAAATCTAAAAAATGATAATAGTGAAGAAAATGAAATAGACTATGAAAAAATAAATAAAATATTAAAACAAAACAAAAAATTAAGTGAAATAAAACTTGATGAGCAAATGGAAGAAGGTGAAAAAGTGGAATTTGAAGCTATCGTAGGAAATCCACCATATCAAATTAGTGATGGAGGAGCACAAGCTAGTGCCAGACCTATATATCATAACTTTGTTGAAATATCAAAAATAATAAGTCCTAAAAGATTTTCGATGATAATGCCATCACGTTGGTATTCTGGCGGAAAAGGTTTAGATGAATTTCGTAATAATATGTTAAATGATAAATGTATACAAAGATTGGATGACTTTTTACATCCAGAAGAAATTTTTCCGAATACAAACAATAGAGGTGGAGTATGCTATTTTTTATGGAATTCTGAATATGATAATGGAATTTCTAATGTTAAAATTAATTCACATATTGGTGATGGAGAAGTTGTTTCTGATTTTAGAAGTATGAGAACGAAGGGGTTAGATATTTTTATACGTGATAATATCGCTATTAGTATACTGAATAAAATATTTGTAAGTGACGATGTTGATATTATATCTAATTATATCTCTCCTAGAAAACCTTTTGGAATTGAAAGTAATATTATAAAAACTGATAAATGGAATAAAAATCAAAAAGCGTTTAAAAATCCAGTTTTATGTTATGGCAAAGGAATGCAAAAAGGTTATATCGAAAATAATGAAAATATACTTCATCAAGAATGGATTAACATGTGGAAAGTTTATACGCCACGAGCTAACAATATAGGAACAGAATTAAATGATGATAATTTAAATACTTTTATAGGTGAGCCTGGAAGTATATGTACAGAATCTTACATGATTATTGG
>CAYJPP010000001.1:0-1377 GCA_964372175.1 uncultured Muribaculaceae bacterium | reverse complement strand
GAATTAGATAGTTTAGCTTCTTTAAATTTAACAAAGTATTTTAAAACAAAATTTGTAAGATTTTTACATGGCATTACTAAAGCAAGTCAAGACGCATCTAGAAAAACGTATAAATTTGTACCTTTACAAAATTTTAAAAATAATTCAGATATAGATTGGAGTAAATCAATATCAGAAATAGATAATCAACTTTATACTAAATATAGATTAGACACAAAAGAAATAGAGCATATCGAAAATAAAATAAAAGTAATGGATTAGGTATATATAATATTTTAATTCATATTAAAAGGAGTAAAATTATGGCGAAATTTGATGTAAATAATGTTAGTGTAGAAACACTATTAGGGTTTGTTAATGATGGAATAATTGCTATTCCAGAAATACAAAGACCTTTTGTTTGGGATACAACGAAAGTAAGGAATTTAATAGATTCGCTATATAGAGAATTTCCAGTAGGATATATTATTACTTGGAAAAGTCCAGATGTTAAAATAAAAGATGGTACTTCTTCAGAAGGTAAACAAATATTAATTGATGGTCAACAAAGAATAACGGCTTTAACAGCATCATTACTCGGAAAAGAAGTATTAGATGAGAATTATAAAAAAAGAAGAATTAGAATTGCTTTTAATGTTCAAAGTGAAGAATTTCAAACATGCAATCCAGCAATTGAAAAACAAGAGGAATGGATTTCTGATATTTCTGAAGTAATGAAACCTGGATTTAATTCTTTTGAATTTATAAGTAATTATTCACAAAAATTTAATATAGATGCAAATGAGTTAAGTAAAAAGATAACTAAATTACAATCAATTAAAAATATTATGATTGGTAGGATTGAGTTAGGTTCAATATTAGATATTGAAACAGTAACTGAGATATTTGTTAGAATAAATTCTGCAGGTGTTGTTTTGTCACAAGCTGATTTTGCAATGAGTAAAATAAGTGTTAATGAAAAATATAATGGAAATGATATAAGAAAAGCAATAGATTATTTTTGTCATTTTGCAAAAACACCAGTAGATTACGAAAATATAAAAAATAATGATATAGATTTTAGTAATAAAGAAATATTTAATAAAATAACTTGGATTAAAGATACGAATGAAGATTTATATTTACCAAGCTATGTAGATGTTCTTAGAGTAGCATTTACATATAAATTTAAAAGAGGTAAATTACAAGACTTAGTTTCTTTATTATCAGGTCGTGACTTTGAAACAAGAGAGTATAGAGAAGATATAGTTGAAGATAGCTATAACAAATTATATGAAGGTATTAAATCATTTGTTAGTCAAACAAACTTTGAAAGATATGTTATGATTTTAAAATCAGCTGGAATAATAGATGATTCATTAATAAGATCTCAAAATG